>NZ_JARJBD010000508.1:0-465 GCF_029269925.1 Rhodococcus sp. T2V | reverse complement strand
TCGCCCTCGAAATCGACCCGGTCACCGAGCCAGAGTTCCCGCATCAACCGGACCGCCTCCCGCAGCCGCGCGAACCGCTCCTTGAATTCCGGCCACTCCCCGGCAAAACCGGTCGCGATCTCGTTGAGCGCCTCGCCGGTACCGACACCGAGCATGATCCGCCCCGGATACAGACAACCCATCGTCGCGAACGCCTGCGCCACCACCGCCGGGTTGTACCGGAACGTCGGCGCCGGCTCCCGGTGGCGGGTCGAGGAATGCTTCCAGCAGGCCAAGAACGAGGCCGGCCTCGACCACTACCAGGTACGCACCTACCGGGCATGGTACGCCCACATCACCTTGTCGATGCTCGCGCTCGCCTGGCTCGCCGGGACGAAAACCCAAGCAATAAAAGGGGAATCGGGATCGAAGATCAGGGCATGATCGGCTACACGCTACCCGAGATCCGCCGCCTGCTCGTGCAAC
>NZ_JARJBD010000507.1:0-467 GCF_029269925.1 Rhodococcus sp. T2V | reverse complement strand
TCAGGCGGCGCGGGTGATCTGCAGGTTCAGCCAATCCGAGACCCACTGAATGGCGTTGCGGCCGACGTTGTCGACGACCAGGTTCTGGTAGCTCTGGTGTGCCCCGGAGGCGAGGAAGCTGGCCGCGTTCAGGCCCTCCCCGATGACTGCGGCGAGATCCTCGGCCCCCTGCGAGCGTGCCATCGTCGACACCGATCCGGCGAGTCCTTTCAGGTCGAGGGTCTGCGCCTGGGACTTGCGTGTTCTCTCAGGACCCAACAGTATGCCGATATAACTCTTCTCCCACCGGCACTCGGGCCGGCAGCAGTGAAAAGAATGCTTGTCAGTGTTCCACCCATGAGCTCCCACCGAACAACGTGTGTGTTCGTAATGGGCTCTGCCAACCCGTTGCGCACCTGTGTGACAACAGCATTGGAGAATGCTCCTTAGAAAGGAGGTGATCCAGCCGCACCTTCCGGTACGGCTAC
>NZ_JARJBD010000506.1:0-472 GCF_029269925.1 Rhodococcus sp. T2V | reverse complement strand
ACTTTTGAAGATTACCAATTAACAATTTCACCAGATGAAAATCGGACATTTATTCCACTTGATCCACCGTCAGGAACTTTGAAACTAGATGAAAGAGTTGAAAGTCAAGTCAGTCAACTTCCGTTAACGAGAGCACTTTTTGATAAAGATGCTTTAGTTTATACCTCATCAAAGGAGATGAAAGTTTCTTTGACCAATAAATTAGATGACCACGGAGTCAGCCTAACATGGAAAAAATTCCTGCTCGCCGGCATCGTCGAATGGCTCAAACTATTGGGAGACATGCCCTAGCGCCGGGCGACGACGGTCGTGTGCGACAGCCCACGGCCGCGCAGCACCCACCACCCCATCATCACACCACCGACTGAGGTCGTGGTTGTTCGATCCGGACCTTCTCGCTTGGCGCTGGTAGCGTCCGTGCAGCTAATTGCGGTGTGTGCATTCGTCTATCGGATTTCTCGCCCCGGACGGG
>NZ_JARJBD010000505.1:0-472 GCF_029269925.1 Rhodococcus sp. T2V | reverse complement strand
GAAGAACTGTGCGACGGCGGCGTCGGTCACGTCGTCGAGGGTGGCGGGTGACCAGAGCGGGTTGCGGTCCTTGTCGACGACCTGCGCCCGGATCCCCTCGACCAGATCAGCCGAACCCAGGCACGCCACCGACACCCGGAACTCCTCGTTCAAGACTTCCTCCAGGCTGCCCGCGACCCGCGCCCGGCGCAGCGATGCGAGGGTGACCGCGCACGCGGTCGGCGACTTCGCCAGCACCGCCACAGCCCGAACGGGGCCCCCTTCTCCCCCACCGCCGCCGCGGCCGCCGCCCCGCCGGTCAGATGGGTGGGCTGCCCGTACCCGAATTCCAGCATCCCCGCCGACGCCAGATAGGCGGCCCGCTGGTCGATGGACACCAACCGGCACGTGCCGTCGAAATCCTCCGGGGCGGGGACTCGGGTCCACCCCACCGCGGGTTCGAGGTCCCCGCGCGGGGCCCCGTCCAGCGGCG
>NZ_JARJBD010000504.1:0-474 GCF_029269925.1 Rhodococcus sp. T2V | reverse complement strand
CCGTCCTCAAACGGATGCGCCTGCCCTACCTGCGGGCTGCCGCACCGGAGGTGCTCGCCACCGCGAAAGCGCAGCGGTGGGATCCCACCGAGGTCCTCAAGGTCCTTCTCGACGAGGAGGTCCGCGGCCGGGACGAGGCAACGAAGGCGATGCGCCGCAAAACCGCCGGGCTTCCGGCCGGGAAGACGTTTTCCTCATGGCGGGAACAGGATTCATCGATCCCGGCTCCTACCCAGCCGCAGGCGCAGGATCCGCCGCTGCGGGGCTGGTAGTCGTGCACGTGCCCGGCGCGGTCCTGGCTGATCTCACAACACGCGTGCAACTGGGCCTGAAGGGCGGCGCGGCCGCGCTGAACCCGGGATTTCATCCCGGACACCGAGATTCCCGCCTCACCCGCGGCAGCGGCGTGGGTTCGGGCGTCGAGGTCGACCATCTTCACCGCCGCGGCCTGCTCGGCGGGCAGCCCCGAGAGCA
>NZ_JARJBD010000503.1:0-477 GCF_029269925.1 Rhodococcus sp. T2V | reverse complement strand
GCCGAAAATGTACCGGGGCTAAACATATTACCGAAGCTTTGGATTGATATTTTATCAATGGTAGGAGAGCGTTCTTAACCGCGATGAAGGTATACCGTGAGGAGTGCTGGAGCGTTAAGAAGTGAGAATGCCGGTATGAGTAGCGCAAGATAAGTGAGAATCTTATCCACCGTAAGACTAAGGTTTCCAGGGGAAGGCTCGTCCGCCCTGGGTTAGTCGGGACCTAAGGCGAGGCCGACGATCTCCGGTGCCGCGGTGAGCAGACCGATGTCTTCGTACAGCCGGGCCGTCTTGGGATGGTAGTTTCCGGTGCCGATGTGGCAGTAGCGGCGGATGGTGGACCCCTCGCGGCGGACGACGAGGCAGGTCTTGCAGTGGGTTTTGAGCCCGACCAGTCCGTACGCCACGTGTACGCCGGCTTTTTCGAGTTTGCGGGCCCATTTGATGTTCGCTTGCTCGTCGAATCGCGCCTTGATC
>NZ_JARJBD010000051.1:0-71308 GCF_029269925.1 Rhodococcus sp. T2V | reverse complement strand
ATCACGCTGGGCTTTCCTTGTGATCTGAGCTCACTCAATTACCGAAAGATCATTAGGCCCTGGGCTGGCCCAATTTTGGGCTGTCGCAGGACTGGATTGGTTCCAACCAATTGCAGTAGTGAATCCGTGCTAACAGAAGCGGACTCAGCGGGCCGTGTCGACCGAAAGTTACTGTCGTCGGGCAGTTTCACGGACGAGACCGGTGATCAGGGCGGCAAGCGCCATCGTGACGAGGACCGCGCCGTAGACGAGTTCGGTCTGCAGTAAGCCGAACGGTGCGACCATGCGGCCGGCGATGATGGCTGGGATGCTGAATGACAGGTAGCTGACGACATACAGTGCCGCAAACAACTCGGCACGCTGGTGGGGTTGCACCAGTGGGCTGAGGCGTTGGATGCTGCCGGAGAAGGCGGACCCGAAGCCGACGCCGGCCACTGCGGTGCCGATGAAGAACACGGGGCCGGAGCCGAAGACGATGGCGGTCATTGTGATTGTCACTCCCGCCGCCAGCGCGCCTGCACCGATGAGCGTGGTGGTTCGGCTGTCACGTTTGCGCAGAATGATGGGAGCCAGTGCGCCCACTCCGTTGAGAACGGCGATGGCCAGGCCGCTGGCGAGTCCCGCGTGGATGTGCAGAATCTCGGTCATCGTCAACGGGATCAGGGAAAGGTAGAGACCTCCGAGCATCCACACGCTGACGATGGCCGGGACGCTGGCGAGAAAGACCGCGCGGGCCGCGGGTGGAATCGACACTCGGGGGATGAGCGAGATGAGGGCGCCCGGGCGCGGTGCAGCCGATTCGGGGATGAAGAAGGTCAGCACGCTGGCGAGAGCGAAGAACACGGCGAGTGGGATGAAGGTCGACAGCACCGGCGTGTCGGAGAACTGAAGGATCAACCCGGAACTGAGAGCGCCGAGCGCGAGGCCGGCAAGTGGCGAGACGCTGCCCAGCATGGCTCCGATGTGCTTCTTGTCTGGTGGGGCCGCCTCGACGATCGCCGCGGTCAGGGCGCCGGTGACGATGCCCGTCGCGAGTCCCTGCACGATTCGTGCGGCGATGATCCAGTGGACGTCATCGGCTGCGACGAACATGGCCATGGCGCCGACCTGTATGAGAATGCCGCTGACGACGACTGATTTTCGTCCGATGTGGTCGGACACGGCACCGGCCGTCAACAGTGCGACCAGCAACGCGATCGCGTACACGGCGAAGATGATGGTGAGGGTGGACGCGCCCAGGGACCAGCGGTTCTGGAAGACGACGAACAGCGGCGAGGGAGCGCTCGCTGCGAAGAAGAACGCGAGCAGTTCCACGCTCAGCAGCGGCAGGGCGAGGACTCCGGAAGTTCGTGCGGTGCGCTCGCGCGTGTGGATAGAGGTGGACATCCCTCTCCTTAAAGCGAAAATATGTGCATTAAGGAGAACGATAGACCGCACGGACTCCTTAAAGCAAACTACTGTGCGTTAAACTAACGTCATGTCGTCCGATTCTGTTCCCACCCGCCGCACCGGCGGCCGAAGCGCACTGGTCATCGCGGCGGTACGCGACGCCGTGGAGGATCTGATCGCCGAGAGCGGCGCGGACAAGGTCACCGTGCCGGCTGTCGCTGCTCGTGCGGGTGTGAGCCCCTCGAGCATCTACCGACGATGGGGAGACGTCGGAAGTCTCGTGGCCGAGGTTGCAACACTGCGCTTGGACCCCGATCGGCCACTCCCCGACACCGGGAACATCGGCGACGACCTGCGGGCGTGGGCACGGGAATTGTACGGACACCTCGCTCGCCCGACGAAGGCGTCACTGTTGCGGGCCTCCGCCGTGCTCGCCGACGATGGCGAGACCAACTGCCTGGCCACGCGTCGAGACGAAGCGGAGCGACTCGTCGAGCGTGCGTACGCGCGCGGACAGCTCACTCCCAGCGTGCGGCAGATCATGGACCACCTCGTTGCCCCCATCATCTATCGCATCACCTTCGAACCCGACACCGTCGACACCGGATTTCCGGAAACACTCGTCGCCGAACTCGATCGGATCACAGAAACGGGCTGATGCGAACGGCTCGCGGACGATTTCGTGGTGCAGTACCAACCGAATTGGTGCCCGGACAACAAACCGAACACACGATGGTGAAGCACCGGCGGCCGCTCTACCTCCGGGAGCTCAGGACTCGCGACCGGACGGACCGCGCGGGGAGTCCCGGCGCGCGTGCGGGGTGAGCAACTTGACGGCGACGAGGAGATCCAGGACGTCGTCGAAGCGCCGAAGATCCTTTCCGGTCCGCTCCGCGATACGGTCCAGCCGGTAGTAGGCGGTGTTGCCGTGGACATACAGTGTCTCGGCCGCCGCCTTCGCATTGAGGTTGGCCTTGGCATAGGCCTCCAGGGTGTCGATGTACACGCGATCGGCGGCAAGGTCGTCTTCCACGAAACGCCGGACCGCGGGATCGATGAGACGGCGCGCGGTGTCGTCGCGTTTGGTGATGAGGTATTCGAAACTCGTCAGATCGTTCAGCGGTTTGACGCCCGGGCTGTCGGACAACGCTTCGCGGGCGGTGACGGCTTCGCAGTAGGCCCGAGGCACTGCATCGAGACCGCGGTGCACCGTGCTGATGCCGATCGTGAGTTCGATGCGCTGTGCGCGCAAGGTGTCGAAGGCATGAGACAGGCTCTGGGTGACTGTGTCGCTGCTGCCGTCATCCGCCGGAAAGATCCCGATGAATTCCCCGTGCCGGAAGGCGATCAGGCCGCGGGTGCGGGTGTGGTCTGCGCCCGTGACGCCCAGCGCGCGGACGATTGCCTGTCGGCTTCCTCCGTCGGAGGCCGCGAGACCGGAAGCGACAACGATCGCCGAGCCGAGTTCGAGTCCCGCGGTCCGCAGCGTCGCCTGCCGGGAACCCACGGTGGGCGTCTTGCCGGCAAGCAGATCGTCGACGAGGTCCCGCGCCGCCCTGGCCGCGTCCGCGAGTAGGAACTGCTGCGCCTCCAGGTACCCTTCTGCGGCGATCGTGCTGCCCGCTTCGATCACGCCCATGATGAATTTGACGGAGTCGGTCGCCGCGGCCTGAAGGTCGGGGTGTTGCCGGGCGATTTCGAGGACGCTCTCCCAGAGGGTCGACTGGCTGATCCGGAACGCCTGGAGGAAGTCGGCGAGCGGAATCGACTGTGTCACCCGGCGCAGGGCGTGGTTTCCGGTGATCCGGAAATCGTCGCGCGACGGGAATTGGTCCTGCGCCAGACTGTGCGCGAAGGTGTCGAAGACATCGCGGCAGTGAGCGGCGACGTCCTCCCGCAAACCGGGATCGGCATTGTCCCGATAACCCGGCACCTGCTCGCAGATCCGTGTCGCGGCGAGTGCGGCTACCGCGTGCACGGAGTCCTCGACGTGCTGTGCGAGTTCGCGCGTGAGGTTCTGTGCGTCGGAGTGCGGTCGGTCGACCACGGGCGTCACCCCTATCGAAGTGCCGAAGACGACGTGCGTCCCGGTACGACACCACACGCCATACCGGTGCCGCTCGGAATTATGGATACCTCACACGCTAGCCCGGCGCTGCGGCGTCCGGTCGCATGAGGCCTTGGTGCCGGTCAACGTACCCGCGCCGGGACCACTGCCGGCGCCCAGGGTGTCGGGCTTGGGTCGTGGCCCGCATCGATGCCCGGCCGTTGTCGATCCTTCACAGGGCAGCCTGTGATTCGGGCACTGTGTCCGGCCGGATCAGTCTGCCTATCGTGTCGCTGGTGCGTCCATCGGGCCACTGCACATGGGTGCTTGTCGATTCCCGAGGGGTGTCATGGTTCGCGAACTCGCAACAATCGATGTCGACGCCGGAACGGCCGACTCGTTCGAAGCGGCGGTCGGAAGAGCGGTTGCACTGTTCGACGCCACCGCAGGGTGTACGGGCATTCGCTTACACCGGTCTGTCGAGGTCCCGAACCGATATTGGTTGGTCGTGGAGTGGGGCACGATCGACCAGCACATCGAATTCCGGAACTCTCCCACGTTCGGGCACTGGCGCGCCCTGGTCGGGGAGTTCTTCGCAGCAAGTCCAGTCGTCGAACACCTCGACCAGGTCGCGCTCGGATTCTGAAAGTCCTGCCGGAGCCTCATCCTGCACAGGCAGCTCTGCGACATGAATCGACGACAGGGCGATCCGAGCGGCGAATAATGTGGCAGGAGGCACGCGCCGTGGAATCGTTCGACGGGAGCATCCATGAGTCCTACCGAGTCGGAATACGAGTTCGTGATCGTCGGGTCGGGTGCCGGTGGAGGCCCACTCGCGGCCAACCTCGCCGCCGCGGGACATCGAGTGCTCCTGCTCGAGGCTGGTGACGACCACTCCTGCGTCTACTACCAGGCGCCGATCTTCCACGCCCAGGCATCGGAGGACGAAGATATGCGCTGGGACTATTTCGTCCGTCACTATCGAGACGACCACGCGCAGGCAGCAGATCCGAAACATACGCCCGATCGCGTTCTGTACCCGCGAGGCGGGACGCTCGGCGGGAGTACCGCAATCAGCGCCATGATCACCGTCTGTCCCCACAACAGCGACTGGGACCGGATAGCGACCACCGTCGGCGACGACTCGTGGCGTGCCGAACGGATGCGGCCTCTGTTTGAACGAATCGAGCGGTGGCGGGACCCGACGACACCCGGAGCGGACCCTCCGGAGAGCAATCCCGCACGTCACGGCTACAGCGGGTGGCTGGGAACAACGCGTGCCGATCCTGAGGCGGGCGGCCGTGAACCCTACTTCCTCGACATCATCGACACCATGGACCAGGCATCCCGCGAGCACGAACCGCCCGACGAAGACTGGCGGGAACCCCCGCAGGATCCCAACGACTGGCGGGTCGTCAAGTCCGGAGGAACCGGGATGATCTTCATCCCGGTCGCCGTCACCGACGGCGTCCGCAACGGGAGCCGCGAGCGAATCCTCGGCGCGCAACGCGATCATCCGCAGAACTTACACATCGAATATTCGGCACTCGCCACCAAGATCGTGTTCGACGGAACGAGAGCCGTCGGCGTCGAGTACATACGTGGGCGGCACGTGTACCGCGCCGACCCCCGAGCGACACAGACGGACGGAACTTCTGCCGCACCGCGCCGGATTGCGACCGCCACCGCCGAAGTGATCATCTGCGCGGGCGCGTTCAATACTCCCCAGCTCCTCAAACTCTCAGGGATCGGACCACGCGCCGAACTCGAATCGTTCGGAATCGACGTGGTAGTGGACCTGCCCGGAGTCGGTGAGAACCTCCAGGATCGATACGAGATCACCGTCGTCGACGAAACAGCCCACAACTACCCCATTTTCGAGGGTTCGACCCTGGATGCGCCCAAACGTGGAGAGCGCCCTGATGGCCTCTTCACCGAGTGGCGCGACAAACGCACCGGGCCCTACACCACCAATGGCACTCTCGCCGCATACGTCAAACGGTCCAGCAGTGCCCACGACGACCCCGACTTGTTCGTCTTCTCGCTACCGGTGTTCTTCCGCGGCTACTACCCGGGATACTCGCGCGATTTCACGAAGAGTCACAACAGCATTTCGTGGGTCGTTCTCAAAGCACACACGAACAACACTGCCGGCAGCGTCCGATTGCGGTCCCCGGACCCCTTCGACACCCCGGACATCTGTTTCAACTATTTCGCCGAAGGAAGCGACGACGGTGGCGAAGACCTGGCCGCGGTGGTCGACGGTGTCGAATTCGCACGCGCCTTGAGCGCCCGACTGGGCGGATTCGTCGCACACGAGGTTCTACCCGGTCCCAGCGTCCGCACGAGGGAGGAGATAGGCAACTACATTCGGCAACAGGCGTGGGGTCATCACGCGTCCTGCTCGTGCAAGATCGGGGCGGACGACGACCCGATGGCTGTTCTGGACGGACGGTTTCGGGTGCGCGGAGTCGAGGGACTCCGCGTTGTCGATTCATCGGTATTTCCCCGCATCCCCGGCTTCTTCATCGCCGCGGCGGTATGGATGGTGTCGGAGAAGGCATCCGACACCATCCTCGCCGAGTACTCCGGATAGCCGCGTGGCAATGCGAGAAGGTCGGTTACCGCACGGGGTTATGTCTGGGAGAACTGACGCATTTCTACGACACCGGCCGCGTCGTGTCCGCCGTCTGTCAAGCCCGGCCGGTCTGCTCAATGTGCCGCTCGGGAATGGGGATCCGAACCGGCACTCCGGGGAACGGGCACCTCTGGTCCCCGAGCTACTCGCCGCATCGTGCGGCGGGGCACCGATTTCGATCATCCGGCAGTACATCGAGCAGCAGCGGCGACCGCCTCGCGCTCCCGGTAGACCGAAGTCGACGCGGTGACCCGGCCCTGAAGGACCGGGCGTGCGCGCTACGCTCCACGGTCAACCTGAACTCTGATCGCGCATCAAGCGGCCCGCCGGCCGGGAGTCGCGACGGACTTCTGGCCGGCGGCCACACTCAGCCGAGCTGGCGGATGACGGCCTCGCCGACCTTGCGGGCACTGCTTGGATTCTGCCCGGTGATCAGTCGGCCGTCCTCGACGACGAACGGGTCGAAGGGGTTCGGTGCGAGGGTGAACCGAGCTCCGCGGCTGCGCAGTTCGTCTTCCAGGCTGAACGGCACCGCGTCGCTTCGCTGTGCTAGTTCCTCCTCCTTCCATGTGAATCCTGTTACCGAGCGGTCTTTCACGAGGTATTCGTCTTCGCCGACTTTGACATTGAGCAAACCGGTCGGACCGTGGCACACCGCGGACACGATCTTCCCGGCCTCGTAGAACTGTGCGATCAGTTCAGCGAGTGTCCGGCTCTGTGGGAAGTCGAACATCACTCCGTGTCCGCCGGTCAGGTAGATCGCGTCGAAGTCCGCCGCATCCACTTCGGCCACTGACACGGTCTTGTCGAGAAGATTCATGAAATCACGATCCGCATAGCGGTTTCCGGTTCCGAGATCGCCGAGGAAATTTTGGGACAGGCTCTCCGGGTCGATGGGAACGCGTCCGCCCGCAATGCTGGCGATCGTCAGTTCCAGTCCGGCCTCTTCGGCCACATCCCAGAAGTGTGTGAGTTCCCCGAGCCACAGACCAGTGCGGTAACCCACCTTTTCATACTCGCCGATGCTGGTGACGATGACGAGAACCTTCGAACGAGTTGTCATGTGTTGTCCTTTCGTGCCGTGAGTTGGGTGTTGTCAGGTCAGGTCGTCGCGGGAACCACGTGCAACTCTGCCGAGTAGCGAACGGAATACAACTCGCTCGTTCGCGGCGAGCACGCGGAGGACGGCTTCTTCGGCGACGCGCACATCGTGTTCGAGGGCGGCATGGTGAGCGGTTCCGCGGCCCGTCGCGACGATCTTGCGGGCACGACGGTCCGCCGGATCCTGTACTCGCTCGACGAGACCAGCTTCTACCAGGGCATCGATCACGTAGGTGATGACGGTGCGATCGATTCCGAGGTAATCGGCAAGTCCGATCTGGGTCGGCAATTCCTTGCGCAGCACGGTGTGCAGCAAATGGTAGCCCCGCGTGCCATGGGAGGTCGGCAACAGCCGGCGACACGAGATCACTGAAGTGGCGCTGAAGTGTGCTGACCGACCAACCCAGGTCGCAGTCGACGTCCGCGACACTCCCCGGCAGACTCGGCGGTTCCCCCGATGAATTGACCATGAAACGAACTGTAGGAATAGGAGTTCTGTGTCACCAGTGGATTGGTGACACACTCATCTGTGCGCCCACACAAGTGAGAGGGACTGCGCCCCGGGGGCTGTGACGCAGACCCAAATCGTCCCGTGAATGCTCACAATCTTTGCCGCCGCATCTCGCCGCAAGGTGAGAGGGCAGTCACAGTATGGCAATGACTTACACCGCCACTGCCGCCCCGCCCAGCCTCCGCGCCCAAGCCCGGAAGGCCTCGGTCGCTGCTGCGCTCGCCTCGTCGCTCGAGTGGTACGACTTCTTCATCTACGGCACCGCTGCCGCGCTCGTCTTCAACAAGACCTTCTTCGATACCGGGGACCCGGTCGTGTCCGCAGTCAATTCTTTCGCAACATTCGCCGTCGCGTTCGCTGCCCGGCCATTCGGTGGTGTGATTGCAGGGCACTTCGGCGACAAGGTCGGCCGCAAGCCGGTGTTGATCACCGCGATAGTCCTGATGGCCGTCGCGACGTTTCTCATCGGATTTACCCCGGACACCCAACTGATTTGGCTTGCACCGACATTCCTGATCATCCTCAGAGTTACGCAAGGACTGTCTCTCGGCGCCCAATGGGGAGGAGCGATGCTCCTCGCCACCGAGTACGCCCCGGAAAATCGGCGCGGCTTCTACGGGAGCTTCGCGCAGATCGGTGTGCCGATCGGCGTGCTCACGGGAAATCTGGTCTTCCTTGTGTTGAACGGGGCTGTCGGTGAACCCGCCTTCCTGGTGTGGGCGTGGCGGATACCGTTCTGGATCAGCATTGTGATGCTCGGAGTCGGGCTCTACATTCACCGGTACCTCGAGGAAACCCCGGCATTCCGTGCCGCCGAGACGTCCCTTTCTTCCGCAGCGAAATCCACCTCACCCGTGCTCGAAGTTGTACGGAACAACTTCGCGACGATTCTGCAAGCGGTGGGCACGTTCATCGTGGTGAACGCCATCTTCTACGCCACGATCATCTCGTCGTTGCAGTACGCGAACGTGGTGCTGAAGATTGCGACACCCCAGGTCCTGCTACCCATCCTCGTCGGTGCGGGTGTGCAGGTAGTTCTCATGCCGGTGGCTGCGCTCGCCTCGGACATCTTCGGCAGACTTCGTGTCTACGCGATCGGAGTCGTGGCGATCGGACTGTGGTCCGTACCGATGTGGTGGATCTTCAGCCAAGCGACCGCCCAGAACACTGTGCCGATCTGGGTGGCCGTCGTCGTCGCGTCGGCCTTGATCAGCATCTGTTACGGCCCACAAGCCGCGCTCTTTGCGGAGATGTTTCCCCCGCACGTGCGGTACTCAGGTGCATCGTTGGGATACCAGATCGCCACGGTCGTCGGAGGCCTCACACCAATCGTCATGGTGGCCTTGATCGACGGAGAACGCGGCAACGCGTGGAGATTCGCCGCGTACGTCGTACTCCTCGCGTTGGTGGCGCTCGTCAGCGTCGGACTAATCCAGCGCGGACACAACAACACGCACGGCGCCAACGGCAAGTGAGACGTCCGCTGACTGCCGACCGGGACGCGCTCGATGAACGGCACGACAACCGTGCCGCTGCAGCAACGAGAAAGAACCGAGTTACCCGATGCGAAGCGATCACTGCGGATCAACCGGGAGGACCAGAAGCGCTGAAGTGGAAGCACTTCTCGGCAGCACCGCCGAAACTTGGTGAAGTATTGATCGACGTCGGAGAGGCGCGACACGCCTTGACGCTGCAGGCAAGGGGAGTTCGTGTGTCTGCGTCGCTCTCTCGACCCTCGTGTTGTGGCTCGTGATTGAGGAGTGCCCATAGAACTCGATGCCACACCGGTCGAACAGGCCCGCCCGTGTACTGGTCTCTGCAGGTGACAGACGGGCTGCGGCACCTCTTCAACAGCTGAAGGATTATCAGCCAACGATTTTCACCGTCCCTCCGGCGGCCACTTCCAGCCGCGGAGAGCGTAGTACTTCTCGCGGGGCTCACCGGTCCAACCATTGATGCCTTTCCGTGGAAGCCACCAGGCGTGGACCAGCAGGACGATCATGGCCAAGGCGCCGAGCAGCACGAAGAACCAGAATCGCCCGGCTGTGCTGGAAACCAGGACCGACAGGCCACAAAACACGACCATCTTCCCGATCCGCCGCCATTTCGGGGTGTGCTCCTCCCAATGTCCCCACACGATGGTGCCTACTGCGGTGATCCCGCAGATCACCGCGATCTCAAACCAGTAGGGCCAGCTGCTCATCGTTTACCTTCCCATGATTCCGCAGCTACTGCAGCTACCGCTACCGCCCCGCCGATCCACACGATGGCCTGACCCAACGTCAGGGTGTAGCCGTCCCGGCCCATTCAAGGGTGCGATCACACAACTCGCGGGGTCGCCCTCGAGCGGACGGCACGGTCTGCGTGAGCGCTCCGAGGAGCCCGCCGCGCGGCTCGCGGCAATGTCCGTGCCCGGCGGCCCGCCGGTGGTCGTCGGCTCCACGCTGGTGGCGATCGTCAACGCCAACCTCGTCGCCCGGTGTATCGGCCCGGAGCTGGCACCAACAGCAATTCGATTGTCGCCGACATGAATGCAACGGGCGGTACGGCGCAGGCTACCGGCCCATCTCAGTGGGCTGATACCCAAGTTCGTCGAGGGTGTTGCCAGGCGGTGGGTCGGCGAGCTCGAGCTCGCAGCCGGTGTCGAGCTCGCGGACGGCCCGCAAAGCGCCGTTGGGCAGGACCGAGGCCTGGTATTTGCCGGTGCTGCCGAGGTAGATCGCGAATCCCCACCGACTGGCGGATCCGTCGTTGCACAGGCGCATCCAACCGCATCACTGTCCCGCCCGTCAGCACCCCGTTGGTGAAGGCGAAGTTGCCGTGGAATCGGGTACTGATCGTGGCCAGTTTCGACCACCTGAACATTGCGGTGTTCCGTCGATCGAGTGGTTCTGTCCGATGTCCTGGCATCATCGCCTCCGGGTGGGTCGTGCGGGCGATCTTCGATCCCCATGGGTTCGGCGGGGTGCCCCGGTCCTGCAGCCCGCGCACGGGTCGCGTTCTTCCTTTCCTCGGTGCGGTGGGAGCGGTGGTGCCGCGGCATCCGACGAACACACCGGGTCCAATGTTGAGCGTCCAACGCTCAATTCTTCTCCTTGACCTCAATTTGGGTCCGAGGGAAAATTGAGTCGATAACACTCAAGTTCGGTGGGTGTGATGTCTAGCGGTTCCGGTAAGGACCACGCCCGCCCGGTGTGGTGCGGAGGCGGTCATGGCTCGCGCGGTGGGAATCGATTTGGGGACCACAAACTCGGTGGTGTGTGTACTCGAGGGTGGCGACCCGGTGGTGGTCGCCAACTCGGAGGGTTCACGCACGACACCGTCGGTCGTGGCCTTCGCGAAGAACGGTGAGGTGCTGGTCGGCCAGCCTGCCAAGAACCAGGCCGTCACCAACGTGGACCGGACGGTGCGGTCGGTAAAACGGGAGATCGGCACCGACTGGCATGTGGCAATCGACGACAAGAAATACAGCGCCCAGGAGATCAGCGCCCGAGTGCTGATGAAACTGAAGAGGGACGCGGAATCGTATCTGGGTGAGGACATCACGGACGCCGTGATCACCGTCCCCGCGTACTTCGAGGACGCCCAGCGTCAGGCCACCAAGGAAGCCGGCCAGATCGCCGGCCTCAACGTCCTGCGCATCGTCAACGAGCCCACCGCGGCCGCACTGGCCTACGGCCTCGACAAGGGCGACAAGGAACAGACCATCCTGGTCTTCGACCTCGGTGGCGGCACCTTCGACGTCTCGCTGCTCGAAATCGGCGAGGGCGTCGTCGAGGTCCGGGCCACGTCCGGCGACAACCACCTCGGTGGTGACGACTGGGACGAGCGCATCGTCACGTGGCTCGTCGACAAGTTCAAGGCTCAGAACGGCATCGATCTGACCAAGGACAAGATGGCCCTGCAGCGTCTCCGTGAGGCTGCCGAGAAGGCGAAGATCGAACTGAGCTCGTCGCAGAGCACGTCGATCAACCTGCCCTACATCACGGTCGATGCGGACAAGAATCCGCTGTTCCTCGACGAGCAACTCTCGCGCAGCGAGTTCGAGAAGATCACGTCCGATCTCCTCGATCGCACCCGGGCTCCGTTCCAATCGGTGATCAAGGACGCGAAGATCGCCGTCAAGGACATCGACCACGTCGTGCTCGTCGGTGGTTCCACCCGTATGCCCGCTGTGACGAATCTGGTGCGCGAGCTGACCGGCGGGAAGGAACCGAACAAGGGCGTCAACCCGGACGAGGTCGTCGCCGTCGGCGCCGCCCTGCAGGCCGGTGTCCTCAAGGGCGAGGTCAAGGACGTGCTGCTCCTCGACGTCACCCCGCTGTCCCTCGGCATCGAGACCAAGGGTGGCGTGATGACCAAGCTCATCGAGCGCAACACCACCATCCCGACCAAGCGGTCCGAGACCTTCACCACGGCTGACGACAACCAGCCCTCGGTGCAGATCCAGGTGTTCCAGGGTGAGCGCGAGATCGCCTCGCACAACAAGCTGCTCGGCTCGTTCGAGCTGGCGGGGATTCCGCCGGCACCGCGTGGCGTGCCACAGATCGAGGTCACCTTCGACATCGACGCCAACGGCATCGTGCATGTGACCGCGAAGGACAAGGGCACGGGCAAGGAGAACACGATCAAGATCCAGGAGGGCTCGGGCCTGTCCAAGGAGGAGATCGACCGGATGATCAAGGACGCCGAGGCACATGCCGCGGAGGACGCTCAACGCAGAGAGGAGGCGGAGGTCCGCAACCAGGCCGAGTCGCTGGTGTATCAGACCGAGAAGTTCATCAAGGACAACGAGGACAAGGTGCCCGCCGACGTAAAGGAAACGGTCGAGGCGTCGATCACGAACGCCCAAGAGAAGTTGAAAGGCAGCGACGTCGCGGCCATCAAGGAGGCCATCGAAAAACTGACCACCGACTCGCAAGCCCTGGGCCAGGCGATCTACGACGCACAGGCGAAGGACTCGGCCGCCACCGGCGGAGGGAACGGCGCCTCGGAAGGGGCCGGTGAAGTCTTCGACGCTGAGGTGGTGGACGAACCTGGACGGGAGGACACCCGATGACCAGTAGCGAGCGGCGCAACGGCGACAAGCCGCCGCGGGAACCGATCTCGATCACCGACAAACGCCGTGTCGATCCGGACACCGGCCAGGTACGCGAGCACACCCCGAGCGAGCCCGTCACCCCGACCCCACAACGGGAACCCGACCCGACCACGCCGGACGCCGAGATGCACCCTGGGTACCGGACCGATCGGGAGGCGGGCGAACACCCTGATCGAGTGGCGGAGTTGACCGCCGATCTGCAGCGGGTGCAGGCCGAGTACACCAACTACCGGCGCCGAATAGAACGCGACCGGCGCCTGGCTGTCGAGGCCGCGATGGCATCGGTGGCGGCGAAGTTTCTCGGGATCCTCGACGACCTCGACCGAGCCCGCGAGCACGGCGACCTCGAGCCCGGACCACTACGCGCGATCGCGGCCGAACTCGGTGCGATCCTGAGCGGCCTGGGGGTGGCCGCATTCGGTGAAGAGGGCGACCGCTTCGATCCCACCCTGCACGAAGCAGTCCAGCACGAAGGCGCCGGGGGAGATCCCGTCGTGGGCAGGGTGCTGCGACGCGGCTACACATTCGGTGACGGCAAGGTGCTGCGGACCGCGACAGTCACCGTGGTCGAGGGACCCGCTCCGCCAGGGGACGTCACAGGCACAACATCGGCCGAAGATTCCTGAGACGCCGCCCACCAGACCGACAACGCTGTTCTTGGCGCGAAGCTCATTTTCCAGCTACCGGCAGAGGGAAAGGAGGATTCTCGGTGACGCAGCGGGAATGGCTCGACCGCGACTTCTACGCCGCTCTGGGTGTCCCTTCAACGGCGTCGGCCGAGGAGATCAAGAAGGCATACCGCACATTGGCTCGGGAGCTGCACCCGGACGCAAACCCGCACAACACCCAGGTGGGGGAACGGTTCAAGGCCGTCAGTGAGGCGTACGCGGTGCTATCGGACCCTGCCAAACGCAAGGACTACGATCGCACGCGCCGGCTGTTCCGATCCGGGGCGTTCGCGAGGACGGGTTTTCCTCCTGAAGCTGGCACCACCGCCGCGCGCGCCGGGTCGGGCGGCTTCGACTTCGGTAACCTGTTCGGGAGCCGTTCACCCTTCACCGTGGGCGATCCTCTTGGCGGGGTTGGTGATGTGCTCGGAGACCTGTTCCGGCGCGCCGGAACCAGAGCGGAGTCGGCCCGGCCGAGGCGGGGCAGTGACGTCGAGACCGAGACCCGGCTGTCCTTCCGGGAGGCGGTCGCCGGGATGGTGTTGCCGCTGCGGGTGAGTGGGCCGATGGTGTGCACCAGCTGTCACGGCTCCGGCTCACGACCGGGAACCCGGCAACGCACCTGCCCACACTGCCACGGCGTCGGGACGCGCAACCGGAATCAGGGCGGCCTCGGGTTCGGCGAATCCTGCGACGATTGCCGGGGCACTGGATCGATCGTCGACAGCCCCTGCCCGGACTGCCAGGGCGCCGGGATCGGGGACCGCGCCCGCACCATCTCCGTCCATGTCCCGCCCGGAGTGAGCGACGGGCAACGCGTCCGGCTACCCGCGCAGGGTGAACCAGGTCTCGCCGGGGCACCGTCGGGGGACCTGTATGTCACCGTGCGGGTGGACCCGGACCCGGTGTTCGCCCGCAGCGGCGATGATCTCACCGTCACCGTTCCCGTGTCCTTCGCTGAACTTGCCTTGGGGACAGTGCTGTCCGTGCCCACCCTCGATGGCCAAGTCAGTGTGAAGATCCCGCCAGGCACCCAGTCCGAGAGAACGTTCCGGCTGCGCGGACGCGGGGTGACCCACCGCGGCGCAGCGGTCGGCGATCTGCTGGTAACCGTAGAGGTCGCGGTCCCGCCCGAACTTGACCACGAGGCCGCCGAGGCGCTGCGCGCGTACGCTCGGGCAGAGGAAACAAGCGGATTCGACCCCCGCGCCGGATGGGCCGGAAAAAGATAATGCCGAGAAAAGCGGTCGTGATCGCCTCGGGCAGTCCGGTCGGAGCCGTTCTTCGGGATAGGCTCGAGCATCTTTCGGATCGTGTGGGCGGTCGGGTCGAGTGCGAGTGGTTCGGTTTCCATCGGCACGGTGACGTGTGCGGTGGACAATTCTGCGGTGGGACAATGAAGTGTCGTCGCGACCACGCGCCCGTCGAGGAGGCGCATCCGCAGTGACATCACGAAACGAAGGTCGGCGCCTCGACCGCGTCCACGCGATCGACTGGAACCGGGTGCCCGATGCGACGGACGCCGCCGTGTGGGATCGGCTGACCCGCAACTTCTGGCTCCCGGAGAAAGTGCCGCTGTCCAACGATCTTCGTTCCTGGCAGACGTTGACCCCGACCGAGCGGCAGATGGCCGTCCGGGTGTTCACAGGGCTGACGCTGCTCGACACCACCCAGGCCACCGTGGGGGCCGTCGCCATGATCGCCGACGCGCTCACCCCGCACGAGCGGTCGGTGCTGACCAACATGGCCTTCATGGAGTCCGTGCACGCCAAGAGTTACAGTTCGATCTTCTCCACCCTGTGCTCGACACGGCAGATCGACGAGGCGTTCACCTGGTCGGAGGAGAACGCTCACCTGCAACGCAAGGCCCAGATCGTCCTCGACTACTACCGCGGCGACGACGCGCTCGCACGCAAGGCGGCCTCGGTGATGCTCGAATCGTTCCTGTTCTACTCGGGGTTCTACCTGCCTCTGTACTGGTCCTCACGGGGCAAGCTCACCAACACCGCCGACCTGATCCGACTGATCATCCGCGACGAGGCGGTGCACGGGTTCTACATTGGCTACAAGTGCCGGCGCGTGCTCGATCGGATGCCCGTCGGCCTGCGGGCCGCCCACCACAACTACACCCACGAACTGCTGCACGCCCTGTACGAAAACGAGGTCGGGTATGCGCGGGATCTGTACGACGAGGTCGGCTGGACCGAGGACGTGCTGCCGTTCATGCGGTTCAACGCGAACAGGGCGCTGGCGAACCTCGGCTACTACCCCGCATTCCGGGACGACGAGTGCCAGGTGAATCCCGCGATCCTCGCTGCCCTGGACCCCGGCGGCGGGGAGACGCACGAGTTCTTCTCCGGTGCCGGCAGCTCGTACGTGATTGGCAAGCACCAGCACACCGAGGACGCGGACTGGGACTTCTGACCCGTGCTTTTGCCTCGTCACGGTCGGAGATCGCTTGGGAGGGGAACAATTCCGAGGAGAAGAGGCTCGGCCGATCCGTGACGATGTCCGCGATTACGTGGTCGACTGTCTCGGTGGGGTGAAAAGAGGGCCTCGGCCGGCACTGCGGCGGGCCGCGATCACGACGAGTTCGAGACCGGAGTCGACTCCGTGCAGGTCGATTCGGAGCACGTCGTCGGGCGTGGTGTGGGGGACCCGGGCTGGGATGCCGTGAGGGGCTTGGGTTCATTGGCGGATTTTTTCCTTCAACTGCAGCGGCGGCGGAGCAGGCGCCGGTGGGCGTAACGTTCCACCGGCAATTCGGATCTCGACCACGGTGGGGAGCAACTGCGAGGCTGCTAACGTAGGCCTCCTCACTCGGGACCCAGGGGCGCTCCGTCATGAAGTACACCGTTTCGATCGAGATCGCCCTGCCGCGGGAGACAGCGGTACAGCTGCTCGCCGACCCGGCACACCTGCCGAAGTGGCTGCGGGGTCTCGTGCTGCACGAGCCGCTGAGTGGGGTGCACGGGCAGGTCGGTACCACATCGCGGGTCGTGATGCAGATGGGGAAGCAGAAGTTCGAGTGCACCGAGACCATCACCCGTCGGGAACCGGCAGACCTGCACGCGATCCCGAAAGGGAGCGTCGTTCACTTCGACCGCGAGATAGTCGGCGAGGGCATGTGGAGCGCCGTGCGCGACCGGCTGACCGAAGCCGGTCCGCAGATGACGTTCTGGGAGAGCGAGAGCGAATACCGGTTCAGCGGCGTGCTGATGCGGCTGGTGGGGCTCCTGATGCCCGGCGCCTTCCGCAAGCAGTCGCAACAGCACATGCAGGACTTCAAGGCGTTCGCCGAGCAGGGAAAGGACGTCCGCGAAGCGAAGGACTGATCTACGATCAGCCCTCGTCCCTCGGAAAGTGGGAGCAGCCGGAGGTGACGGCGGGCCGACCACTGTCGGGAACGTGCTCGGGGCGGCGTCGAGTACGGGGGTTCGAGTGCGGTCAGGCCGATACCGATGACCGTATGGGGTGGGCGAGGGTTCGGCGGATGAGGGCGGTGTCGGCGCCGGTGGCGAGCAGGATGGTCAGTAGCACCCGTGTCTTGAGCCCGTCGAGCAGCCCGGCTGGGACGAGGCCGCGGCGTTGCAGGTCGATCTCGCCGCCGACGCCGCCGTAGGTCGAGCGCAAGGCGGGTCCGGTGCCGGGCCGCCCGGCGTAGAGCATCGGGATGTGCCGGGCGATCTGTTCGAGCGGCTGCGCCCACGACGGGGGTGTGGAACCACCGCCGGCGGCTTCGATCACCAGGCCGCGGTAGCCGAGGTCGACGAGGTGAGGGAGCAGTCGTCCGTCGTCGCCGATCGCGGTGCGCAGCAGTGCAACCGGAGGGAAGGGCCCGTCGGGAATTCCCACGGGGCGCCGACGCGGTGGACGGGTGTGGACATACACGACGCCCTCGCTGATTTCACCGAGCGGGCCGCCGGCGCTGACGAAGGCGTCGACGTGGGTGGTGTGCCGTTTCTGGACCTGGGAAGGCCCGTGGATGCGGTCGTTCATGACGACGACGACCCCGACGTCGCTGGTGCCGGGGTCGGTGGCGACCCGCAGCGCGCTGACCAGGTTGGCGGGGCCGTCGGCGCCGGGCGCTCCGGGATGGCGCATGGCCCCGGTGACGACCAGCGGGGCCGGCGCCGACCACATCAGGTCGAGGGCGAACGCCACTTCCTCGAGGGTGTCGGTACCGGTGGTGACCACCACACCGTTCGCCCCGGCGGTGACCTCGGCGTCGGCATGGGTGACCACCGACCGCAGAAGGTCGAAATCTACTGCCGCGGAAGGGACCTGAGCGAGACTGTGTTCGGTGATCTCGACCCCTGGTAGTAGCCGCTCGATCACCGGGCGCAGGTTCGGGGACAGCTCGCCCGGGAGGAGTCCGGGACCCCCAGCGTGAGGAAAGGACGCGATCGTCCCTCCGAGGGTGCAGAGCGCAACGCGGTGGCGGGCGCTCACGCGCTACACCTTTCGGCTGCACCGGGGTGCGGGGGCGGCGTCAGGTCGAAAAGAGTGCCGAGGTGGGGGAGTTTCTTCGCGCGGGCGAGTTTCAGGGGGTCGCTGCCGTCGCGGACGCGGGCGCCGTCCTCGCCGAGCTCGGCAACGGTCCTCTGCGCCCACGCCAGGTCGGCGACGGCGGTGCGGAGCAGGTCGGGATCGGTGTCCGGGGTGGGTCCGTCGATGGGGGCGGCGATTCCGGCGAGACGGCTGTGGTGGGCCAGGACCGAGCGGGGGTGCGCGAGGGCGGGTTTGTTCGGTGCGGCGACGCCTTCTTCGAGGTCGAGGATCACCGCGGCCGCGTCGATCCGGATGGCCTGCCGGGTGGTGGTGTCAGTGGTGAGTGTGCTCATCGGATTCTTTCTGTACCTCTTCGGCGACCTCACCGAGGGCTTCGGTGCCGGTTTCCGGGGCCCACGCCCAGCAGATGAGGCCACCGATGGCCAGGACGATCACACACGCGATCAGTGCCACGTCGACGCTGTACTGGGCGACGATGATCGGGAGCAGGAAGGTGCTGGCGGCGGAGCCGATGCGGCTGGCGGCGACCGCGATGCCGACGCCGGAGGCGCGCAGGTCGGTGGGGAACAGTTCCGGTGGGTAGACGTATTCGAGGTTCACCGCGGCGGCCAGGACCAATGCGAACAGCGCGAAGATGACGACGGCGACGACGGGGCTGGTGTCGGCGAAGGCGACGAGGGCCGCGAGCAGGGCCGCGCCGAGGAAGAATGTGCCGATCAGGAATGTGCGGCGGGAGAGTCGGTCGATGAAGAGCAGGCCGAGGACGGCGCCGATGAGCAGGAAGGTGTTGTAGGCGGCCCCGGCGCCGAGTTTGCTGGTGACGCCCAGCGATTCCATCACCTGGGGGGAGAAGGTGCCCAGCGCGAAGAACGGAATGACTTGGCAGACGTAGAACAGGGCGCCGACGGCGGTGCGCTTGCGGAACTTCGGGGTGAACAGCACCCGGATGCCGCGGCGTTCGATCGTGGTGGTCTCCACCGGGGGTGGGAGGACGCCGGCGCCGAGGTGGGTGCGGACGACGGCGGCGGCTTCCGCGGTGCGGCCGTGCTGGGTCAGCCACAGCGGGGATTCGGGGACACCGAGCCGGAACCAGAAGATCAGCAGGGCGGGGAGGGCGCTGGCGGCGAGCATGTATCGCCAGGATTCGCCGTGGAGTTGGGTGAGGAGGTAGCCGACGAGGTAGGCGGCGACGTAGCCGGTGGCCCAGGCCACGGCGAGCAGGCTCATCAGCCGGCCGCGGAAACTGCGGGGGGCGTGTTCGGTGACGAGGGATTTGCTCACGACGTAGTCGGCGCCGAGGACCACCCCGATCAGCAGTCGTAGCACCAGGAGCTGCCAGGGCGATTCGATGAAGAACTGGATCGCGGACAGGACCGCGAAGAGGAGCATGTCCCATGCGAAGATGCCGCGGCGGCCGATCCGGTCGGCGATCGGGCCGGTGACGATCGCGCCGACGAACAGGCCGGCGAGGGTGGCGGCGCCGAGGAGACCGATCCACAGCGGGGTCAATCCGAGGGCGCCGGTGGAGGCGGTGATGACGATGCCGATGATGCCGAGGATGAACCCGTCGCTGAACTGTCCGCCGGTGCCGGCGATGGTGACCTTGATCTGGAACTTCGTCAGCGGGGCGTCTTCGTAGGCGACCGGTGCGGTGCGGTGGGCGAGGTTAGTCATGGCGGGCACCATTCGTGGCGGGGGCGGTCTGCGCCTGGTCGTGGTAGCGGGTGGTGGAGGTTTCGTAGCCGGTGGTGGCGGCGAGGGTGACCCAGGAGTCGAGGGCGCCGCGCAGGTTCTCTTCGCGGCGGGGTCCGTCCCAGGTGATCCCGTTGACGCAGCGGCGGGCGAACGAGGTTGCGGCGGAGGTGATGTCGGCGAGGATGGTGATGATCGAGTCGACGATCACCGGTTCCATGATGTTCAGTTCCAGCTCGCCGGCGGCGACGGCGCACTGCACGGTGTGGGCGGCGCCGCGGATCCGGTAGCTCAGCTGCATCACGTACTCCGGGATGGCCGGGTTGACCTTGGCCGGCATGATCGACGACCCCGCCTGCACGGCGGGGATGGTCAGGTCCCCGAAGCCACCCGCGGGACCCGAGGACAGCAGCCGGATGTCGGCGGCGATCTTCGCCATGGTGAGGCCGGCGCGGGCGCCGGCATCGGCGATGGCTGCGTACGGGTCGAGGTTGGCCAGGGCGTCGAACAGATCGGGGGCCGGTTGCAGGTCACGGCCGGTCACGGTCGCGAGTTCGCGGACCGCGATCGCGCGGTAGCCCTCCGGTGCGCCGAGCCCCGTCCCGACCGCGGTGGCCCCGAGCGCCACGGTGTGCATCTCCGCGACCGCGTCACCGAGGGCGCCGGCGGTGCGGCGGATCGCGGCGGCCTGGGCGCGGTGGGACTGGCCCGCGGTGAGGGTCACCGCATCGCGCACGCAGGTGCGACCCAGATGCGGGGTCTGATCGAACTCGGCGCCCTTCGCCTCCAGTGCGGTCGCCAGTTCGTAGAGCGCCTCGAGCGGCTCGTGCGCCAGATCCAGCATCGTCAAGGCCATCGCGGTCGGGTAGGTGTCGTTAGTCGACTGCGAGGCGTTGACGTGGTCGTTCGGGTGAACCGGCTCGCCGAGCAACTGGGAGGCTCGGGCCGCGACGACCTCGTTGACGTTCATGTTCGTGGTGGTGCCCCCGCCGCCGAGCAGCAGCGCCGACGGGAACTGGCCGGGGTGCGCGCCGTCCGCGATCTCCTCGCACGCGGCGACGATCGCGTCCCTCCTTCCTTCGTCGAGGACACCGACCTCGTGATTGGCGCGGGCCGCGGCCAGTTTCACCAGCGCATAGTTCCGCACGAACGTGGGCACATCACCGAAGGTACGACCGGGCCCGGGGAAGTTCCCGAGCGAGAGGGTTGTCTGCTGACCGTAGAGCCGGGTTTCCGGCTCGGTGGTGGTCTGTGCGATGACCATGAGGTGGACCTTTCGTGTGATGCGAACCACTGGGGAGTGGTGACAACTGTATGAATCGCATCCAGCGCGTCCAACCACCTGTGCTTGCACAGCAACACTTTTTTCGACCCACTGGGGGTTTGGCGCAAAATCGTGAAATAGTGTTGTTTCCACAGCAACGAAGGGCAGGTCTGATGTCGGAGTCGAGCGCGGAACGGGTAGCCGCGCTGCTGCGCGCGTTCGGGCGCGGCGGCAATGCCCACGGTGAACACTCCGTCAGCGACCTGGCTCGCGCGGTCGGCCGCGAGCGCAGCCAGGTCTCGCGCATGCTCAAGGCACTCGAACGCGGCGGGCTGGTCGAGCAGGTTCCCGACACCCGCCGCTACCGGCTCGGATGGTCGCTGCTGGTCCTGGCCACCGGCGTGGGCGACACCCCGCTGCTGCGGGCGGCGCGGCCGGTCCTGCAAACCCTCGTCTCCCGGGTCGGGGAGGTGGCGTTGCTGTCGGTGCAACAGGGCAACCGGTCCCTGACCGTGCTCCGGGAAGAGTCCCACCAGTCGCTGCGGGCCGGCGGGTGGGTCGGGCGCAGCTCCCCGATGCACTGCACTGCCTCCGGACGGGCACTGCTGTTCGACAGCGACGACGAACTCGTCGAGGCGCTCACCGCCGAGGACCTGCTGACTCCCATCTCGACGCTCGCCGCTCCGGCTGATCTGAACGAACTCCTCGAACGCCTGAAAAGTGAACGAGCGCAGGGATATTCCGTCGCCAGCGAAGAGGTCGAGATCGGATTGACGTCGGTCAGCACACCCGTTCGCGATCGCAACAACACGATCACCTCCGTCGTCAACATCTCCGGGCCCACCTCCCGGCTCATCACGCACATCGAGGACATCGGGAAACTACTCAAAGCGGGCAGCGCCACGATCCAGCGAACCCTGACCTCACCGGGCACCCCGAGTCTGTCGGCCCGGCGAGGCTGAGCACCAGCCGCGGTCCGGCCGGACGCATCCGCGCGATCGCCGCCGCACAGGTCCAGCGTGCGGCGGCGATCCCGACAGCATCGAAGAGCGGATCCGGTGCTCAGGCAGCGACGAGAGTCTTCTGTGGGTAGAGGAAGAGGTTCTCCGGGTCGATCGCGAGGTCCACTTCACCGCGGTGGTTCGGGGTGAGGCAGTTGGCGGCGATCTGGTCGCCGCCGATTGACAGTAGGTATTCGTAGCGGGCGCCGACGTACGACGAGGAGTCGACGTGGGCCCGGATGAGGTTCGTGCCCGGGGAAACCGCGTGTCCGGGGGTGGTGATCGTGACCCGCTCCGGTCGGACGGCGACGGTGACCGGGTCGCCGGCGCGGACGTCGAATGTTCCGGCGGCGTGCACGATCTGACCGGATCCGAGTTCGACATGGGTTTCGGTGGCGTCAGCCCGGACGACGCGGCCGTCGAGGAAGCTGCAACTTCCGACGAACGCGGCGACCTCGCGGGCGGCGGGCCGGTCGTAGATGTCGGTGGGTGCGGCGATCTGCACCATCCGGCCGGCCGCCATCACGGCGATCCGGTCGCTCATCGCCAGCGCTTCCTCCTGGTCGTGGGTGACGTAGATGGTGGCGATGCCGACCGACGCCTGCAGTCCCTTGAGCCACGCGCGGGCCTGCTCGCGCAATTTCGCGTCGAGGTTCGACAGGGGCTCGTCGAGGAGGAGGACGCGGGGCGAGTAGACCAGGGCCCGGGCGAGGGCAACCCGCTGCTGCTGGCCACCGGACATCTCGTGCGGGTAGCGGCCGCGCAGGTGCAGCAGGTCGACCTTGTCGAGTGCGTCGTCGATCAGGTCGTCGCGCCGGGCTTTGGGCACCTTGCGCAGTGACAGCGGCAGCGCGAGGTTGTCGGCGATGCTCATGTGCGGCCACAGCGCATACGACTGGAAGACCATGCCGAGGTTGCGGCCCTCGGGTGGAATGAAGGTGCCGTTGCGTCCGCTGAAGAACACGACGTCGTCGAGTTCGATGGAGCCGGTGTCGGGGCGGTCGAGTCCGGCGATGCACGAGAGGATGGTGGACTTACCGCACCCGCTGGGGCCGAGGAGGGTGAAGAACTCGCCGTCGTGGACGGTGAAGTTGATGTCGTGGAGAACCTGGGACCCGTTGAAGGTCTTGTTGACGTCGGTGACGGTGAGTTCAGGCATCGGAGTGGCCCTTCAGGAGTTTGGTGGCGACGGTGACGAAGAGGACGGTGATGGCGATCTGTACGGTGGCGAGTGCCGCGACGGATCCGGCGTTTCCTTCGGCCCACAACTGGAGTGCGGTGGTGCCGATGACGCTGGACTCGGAGTTCGCCAGGAAGACGGCGGGTGAGTATTCCTTGATCATCGTCACGAAGACGAGGATCAGGGCGCCGGCGAACGCGGGAACGATGAGTTTGCCCAGCACCCGGGTGAACGTCTTGAACCAGTCGGCGCCGCTGATGCGGGCCGCGTTGTCGAGTTCCTCGCCGATCTGCATCAGCAGCGGTGAGATGTTGCCGTAGGCGGTGGGCAGCGCCCGCATGCCGAACGCGATGACCAGGATCCAGATCGTGCCGGTCAGCAGGGTGGAGACGAAACCGGGGGAGAAGGCCAGCGCCCAGAAGAATCCGATACCGACGATCAGTCCGGGCATCGCCTGCGGGGCGAGGGCGAGGTACTCGACGAGCTTGCCGCCCTTCATGGTCGACCGGCGAGCGACGAGAACCGCGAGGGTGGCGAGCACGCCGACGACGACCGCACCGACGATCGCGATGATCACGCTGTTGACGATGGACATGTAGTAGGAGCGGTAGCTGAAGATCGGAACGTAGTTCGCGAAGGTGAGGGTCGAGAACGGCGACTTCAGCGGGGTCAGCACCAAGGTGAACGACCGGAACACCAGCGTCGCGATGGGCAGGAGCGCACCGAAGATCAGGTAGACGGCGATGAACGCGGCCGAGATCCACTTGATCCACCCGAGGTCGAACTGGCGGGGGCGGGTGGCCTTCCCGCGAACGGAGACGAACCGCTTGGAGTTCTTCAGCAGTTTCGCCTGCATCGCGACCATTCCGACGGTCACGACGAGGATCAGGACCGAGGCGGCACCGAGGACGCCGTAGTCGGGGTCGATGGCCTGCAGGCCGTTGGTGTAGAGGAACGTCGAGAAGACGGTGATGTCGGAGGGCTGCCCGTAGAGCAGTGGTACCGAGAGCGTTTCGAGTGACATGCTCACGATCAGCACCGAGCTGTAGACGATCGGCGGCCGCAGCATCGGAACGACGACCGACCGGAGGATGCGCACCGGTCCGGCGCCGCAGACCTGTGCCGCGGATTCGAGGGAGGCGTCCGCCTGGCGCAGCGCGCCGACGCAGAAGGTGAACGCGATCGGGGCCAGGGCGACGGCTTCGGTGAGCGCCATTCCGGGGATCGAATACAGGTTCCACGGAACGAACCCGAAGAACTCGCGGAACTGGACGCTGAAGAATCCGGCGGGCCCGTAGAGGATGATCCATCCGAAGCCGAGCAGCAGTGAGGAGATGTAGAAGGGCCAGCGCATCGATCCGGCGATGAAGTTGCCGAAAGGCAGTTTGGTGCGGGTGATCACGATGGCCATCGGGACGGCGAACAGCTGCGCCAGGATCGTGGTCAGTCCCGCGAACAGCACCGTGTTGACGATGACGTCGCCGAACCCGGCCTCGGTGAACAGGCGGCCGTAGTTGTCGAGGCTGAAGATGCCGCCGCTCTCGTAGAGCGGGCGGTCGATGAATGACTGGTAGAGGGTCGGCACGACCGGTGCGAGGACGAGGGCGGCGAGAATCAGCAGCACCGCGTACTGGATGAGCGTGTCTCGGCCGATGTTGCGGAACTTGCGGTAGCGCGGGCTTCCGAGCTCACCCGGGCGTAGCGGGACGAAGGATTCGGTGGGCCGCGTGTCGGGAGGTGTCGTCAGTGTCATGGTGTGAATTCGCTATCTCGGCTCAGCCGGCTTGCAACGAAGACCAACGGTTCGAGAACTGTTGGATTTCCTCGTCGGATGCTTTGGTGTACGGGATGAGGATCGTGTTCTTCTCGCCCACCGAGGCGATGACGTCGCGGTACGTGGGCACACCGCCGTCGACGCGCTCGACTCCGTCGCGGTACGCGGTCAGTCCGCCCTCGGCGACGGCGGCCTGGCCGTCCGCGGACAACACGAAGTCGGTGAACAGCTTTGCCGTCGCTGGGTGCGGGGCACCCTGCAACATCGACATTCCGCGGCGCAGCAGCGGCGTGCCATCCTCGGGGAAGACCGCCTTGATCAAACCGCCGGTACGCTGCTCCGCGGTCAAAGCCGGCGATCCCATGAAGAACCCGACGGAATACTCACCGGCAGTGACCTTTTCCACCTGCGATCCGGTGGAGGTCTCGTTCTTGCTGTAGGGCAGGATCTGCGCGAGGGCGTCCCAGGCCGCCGGATCGTTCTCGACGAACGCCCGGGTCACGGTGAATCCGAAGGCGCCCTTCGGGTTTCGGACGGTGACGGCACCGTCGAATCGATCCGGGTTGGCCGTCACCTTCTCGGCCAGATCGGCGATTCCGGTCGGCCGGTCCTGCTCGTCGAGTAGCGCGGTGTTGTAGATCATCGAGATCGGGTCCACCGACAGCGAATACACGGAGGGCAGGGCCTCGGCGAAGGCGGGCAGATGTTCCTTCTCCGGCGACTGGTACGGGGCCACCGTTCCGGGGCGTTCGACGAAGTCGGCCCAGGCGTCGGCGGCCCCGGTGACGATGACATCGGCCGACGTCTGCCCGATCGCTTGCTCGCTGAGCACCCGCTGGAAGACTTCGTCGCTGTCGAGGTTGGTGGCGTTGATGCGGTCCACCCACGGGTACTTCTTCTGGAATGCCTTGAAGATCGGCGCCCAACTCTGCTGGTCGGTGCTCGAGTAGATCGTGAGAGCGCCGCCTTCGTTCTTGGAGGCCTCGACGACGGACGATGCGTAATCGCTCGGGTAGTAATCGGGCAGCGCCACCTGGTAGTCGCTGTAGTCCCGTCCCACCCCGCACGCGGTGAGTGCGCCCGCGGTCACCGCCGCAACGGCAAGGGCGCCGAGTCCGCGGCGCACCTGCCTCCGCGAGGTCCACGGTGCGCTGCGCCGCAGGTCACCCTGCTGGTGTGTCATGTGATGGTCTCCTCGGATGAAGTCATCGTCTCCGCCGACGGCGGAGAGCGCCGATGCCGGTAGTTCGATTTGCCCGCCGTGTGGTGGGGAGCGGTGGGTGTGAGGTGGAACACTAGCGCCGGGTAAGGTGTTTTGCAATGCCTTAATACCAACACGGGTGGAGGGTGCACCCAGGTTTGCCGGGGTGTGCCTCCTTCGTGGATAAAATTGACCGACTCCGAGAGGCGGCAGGACGTGACGATGACCGCAACACCCTTGGTGAACCAGATCGCCGTGCAGATCGTCGAGTACATCCGGGCGAACGGGCACGAACCCGGCACCCGGTTGGTCGAACGCCGATTGGCCGACGACCTACGCGTCTCGCGGTCTCCGATACGGGGTGCGCTGCGACTTCTCGAGCAGGACGGGGTGGTCGGACCGGCCGAACGAGGCGGGTTCGTCGTCCTCAAGTCCGGTGATGCGCTGTCGGCACCGGTCGTCGCCGATTCGGGCCACCGCGAGGAGGTCTACCTGCGGGTCGCCGAGGACCGGCTCAACAATGAGCTGCCCGACAAGATCACCGAGAACGAACTCGCCCGCCGCTACGACCTCACTCGCTCCGAACTGGCCGAACTGCTGCGCCGAATGACCAAGGAGGGCTGGATCGACCGTCTCCCCGGCTACGGCTGGGAGTTCCTGCCGATGCTGACCTCACTGAAGATGTACGAGGACAGCTACCACTTCAGGCTGGTCATCGAGCCGGCCGCCATCCTGGAAACCACCTTCGAACTCGACCGGGCCGCGCTCGAGGCGTCACGCGACGCCCAGCAACGGCTCGTCGACGGCGATATCTGGACGGTCTCGAACGCCGAACTGTTCGACCTGAACTCCCATCACCACGAGGTCATCATCGGCTGCAGCCACAACGCCTACTTCGTGGACGCGCTGCAACGCATCGACAAGGCGCGCCGGCTCATCGAATACCGGAAGTCGCTGCAGCGCGAGAAGGCGATCATCCGCTGCCGCGAGCACGTGCAGATCGCCAACCTGCTGCTCGACGGCGACAACGCCCGTGCGAGTTCGCTGATGTACCGCCACCTCGCCACCGTCAGCGTGGAGAAGACCGCGCACTGACCGGCCCTCCGGGGTCTGTGGTCGCTCTTCCCTTCGCGCATTCCTGCATGTCAGACGCCTGCGTTCAGCCATGTCGGAAAAGGTGGTATTAAGTAGTTGTGAAAAACCAACAGAAGCCTTAGTGTGGTGGAGCACACCGAAGAGTTCTGGTGTCGCGACTCACCGAAGAGGACCAGCAAATGTCAGGCAGCACGAACATCCCCGCCGATGCGCCCGCGATCTGCGACTCCCACGTCCATGTGCTCGATCCCGAGCGCTTCCCGTATGCGGGCGAACGGACGTACACACCGGCGCCGGCGACGGTCACCGACCTCGAAACCTTCATGCAGAAGACCGGGGTCGGGCGTGTGGTGCTCGTGCAGCCGAGCGTCTACGGCACCGACAATGCGGCGCTCGTCGACGGCCTCGGCAAGTTGGGCCCGGGCGTCGGCCGCGGTGTCGCGGTCATCGACACCGCCCGCACTTCCGATGCCGAACTCGGATCTCTGCGCGACCACGGCGTGCGCGGCCTGCGCGTGAACGTCGCCGTCCACGGCGACGACGGCAGTGCCCTCGCCGCCTGCATCGACCGGGCAGCCCCGTTCGGGCTGGCCGTCGAGATCTACGCGGGCATGCCGTTTGTCCTCGCCCACCGCGGCATCATCGAATCCTCGCCGGTGCCAGTGGTTCTCGACCATTACGCCGGTGTCGACCCCGCCGCCGGAAGTGCCGCGCCCGGGCTCTTCGAATTGACCGAGATTCTCCGCACCGGGCACGTGTGGTTGAAGATGTCCGCGCCGTACCGGCTGCCGAACCGACCCGCCTCCGGCGATGTGGAAGCCCTGTCCCGCCACCTCGTCCGGGCGAACGTCGATCGCCTGTTGTGGGCATCGGACTGGCCGCACACCGGACGCCTCCCCAATGGGGTCGCCCGGACACCGGACGCGATCGATCCGTTCCACGATGTCGACGACGTGTCCGTGCTGGCCGCGGTCCGCCGCGCCGCCGGATCCGACGAGAACGCGTACCGCATCCTCGTCGACAACCCCGCGGCACTGTTCGGATTCTGATCTCTTTCCCCTGAAACCACGGGCATCGCTGCCCCGTCAAAGGATCGACATGGCAACACATACGAAGGCACCGCGAGGCACCGGCCCGCAGGAACTGTCCGGGCACCCCTGGCGCGCCCGGTGGTGGGCCCTGATGGACCGCGACATCGGGATCATCCCGATCCCGATCTACATCCTGCTGGTCGGGCTGCTGATCGGGTTCACCGCGATGGACGTCGTCAAGAGCGACATCACGATGGTGATCGCCGTGATGGCCGTTTTCGCGTTCACCCTCGGCGAGATCGGCAAACGCGCCCCGGTCATCCGCAACATCGGCGGCGCCGCGGTCGTGGTCACGTTCGTGCCGTCCTACCTGAACTACAAGGGGTGGATCCCCGCGTCGAACGTCGACATCGTCAGCGACTTCTTCAAATCCACGAACATCCTGTACCTGTTCATCGCCGGGGTGATCGTCGGCAGCATCCTGAGCATGGACCGTACCGTCCTCATCAAGGGGTTCGTGAAGATCTTCGTCCCACTCGCGGCGGGGTCGGTCGTCGCCGGAATCGTCGGCACCGCAGTCGGTTCCCTCGTCGGGATCGGCTTTCGTGACACCCTCTACTTCATCGTCGCTCCCATCATGGCCGGCGGCGTCGGTGAGGGGGCGGTCCCGCTGACCCTCGGCTACGCCCAGGTCGGTTTCGGTGAGCAGGGTGAACTGCTGGCCAAGGTGATGCCCGCCATCCTCGTCGGCAACCTCACCGCCATCATCCTGTCCGGTCTGCTCAGCTACCTCGGCAAGAAGCGTCCGCACCTGACCGGTTTCGGCCGTCTGCAGCCCGGCGTCAACGACGACCTCCTCGAGGCCGAGGACACCAGGGACCAGTCCAACCTGTTCAGCGTCCAGAACATCTCCGCCGCCATGATCGTGGCCGTCACCCTGTACCTGGCCGGGCAGATGGCGCACGAGGTGCTCGGTCTGCCGGGCCCGGTGACGATGCTGTTCCTCGCGGTGCTGCTCAAGCTCGCGCACGGCGTCACCCCGCGCATCCAAGCCGGCTCGAAGATCGTCTACACGTTCTTCCTCACCGCCATGGCGTTCCCGATGCTCTTCGCCTTCGGACTCGTCCTGACGCCGTGGGAGAAGCTGATCGAGGGCTTCGCGCCCCGCAACCTGATTACCATCGTCGCGACGGTCACCGCCCTGGTCGTCACCGGATTCTTCACCTCCAAGCTGGTGCGCATCCACCCGGTCGAGGGCGCCATCATCACCTCCACCCACTCCGGTATGGGTGGCGCCGGTGACATCGCCATCCTGACCGCCAGCGATCGCATGCGGCTGATGCCGTTCGCGCAGATCGCCACTCGCATCGGCGGCGGTATCACCGTCGCCGGAATCCTCGCCCTCGCCGCCGTGTGGGGCATGTAAGTAACACCCTCTCCACCACTCCCACCGAAAAAGGACATTCCCATGAGCACCAAGATCCTCGTTCTGCCCGGCGACGGCATCGGCCCCGAAATCACCCCCCGCACCCTGCAGGTTCTCGAGGCCGCCGACCGCGCCCTCGGTTTGGATCTGCAATTCGAGATCCACGACATCGGACTGAAGAGCCTGGCGGAGAAGGGCACCACCCTCACCGACGCCACCATGGCCCGCATCCCCGAGGTCGACGGCGTCATCCTCGGGCCGGTCTCCCACTACGACTACCCGCCGCGGTCGGAAGGCGGCATCAACCCGTCCGCCGAACTGCGCACCAAGTTCGAGCTGTTCGCCAACGTCCGCCCGTGCCGCTCCCGCGAGGGGCTGAGCATCCTGCGCGAGCAGATGGACCTGGTCATCGTCCGGGAGAACACCGAAGGCTTCTACTCCGACCGCAACATGTTCGCCGGCACAGGCGAATTCATGCCCGACGAAGACACCGCGCTCTCGATCCGCAAGATCACCACCAACGCCTGCGAGCGGGTTGCCCGCGCCGCGTTCGAACTCGCGAAGGGCCGCCGCAAGAAGGTCACCGCCGTCCACAAGGCGAACGTCGTCAAACTCTCGGACGGGCTGTTCCTGCGTGAGGTCCGCAAGGTCGCCGCCGAATACCCCGAGATCGAACTCGAGGAACTGATCGTCGACGCCACCGCCGCGCTGCTCATCCGCAAGCCCTCCCGGTTCGACGTCATCGTCACCACCAACATGTTCGGTGACATCCTCAGCGACGAGGCCTCCGAACTGACCGGCAGCCTCGGCCTCGGCGGTGCGATCAACGCCGGCAACGACATCTGCGTCGCCCAGGCCCAGCACGGGTCGGCACCCGACATCGCCGGTCAGGGCGTCGCCAACCCGACGTCGCTGATCATCTCCGCCGCGATGCTGCTCGACTGGATCGGACAGCGTAAGAACGACCCCGCAATGATCGAAGGCGGACAGCTCGTCATGCGCGCGATCGACCGTGTGCTCGACAACCCCGACACCCGCACCCGCGACATCGGCGGCTCCCTCGGCACGGACGAGTTCACCGCCGCGGTCCTGTCCGCGATGAACGAACTCCGCTGACCCCAGTTCCCACTTTCCGCGGACGCCCGCAAGAGGACCCCATGACTGCATCGATCACCACCGTCAACCCCGCCACCGGCGAACCACTCGAGACCTATCCGACCATGTCGGACAGCAACATCGACGAGGTTCTCGACACCGCCGCTGCCGCGCAGGAGAAGTGGGCGCAGCTCGACTTCGCCGCCCGCGGACAGATCCTGCGATCGGCCGCCGCCGAACTGCGCAACCGCCAGGACTCCCTGGCGCTGCTCGTGACCCGGGAGATGGGCAAACCGCTCGTCGAGTCCCGCGCCGAGGTCGAAAAGTGCGCGGTCGGGCTCGAGTACTACGCGGACAACGCGGCAGCGTTCTTGGCCGACGAAACGTATGCTACCTCCGCCGACGACAGCTGGGTCTCCTACGAGCCCGTCGGGATCGTGCTGGCGATCATGCCGTGGAACTTCCCGCTCTGGCAGGTGTTCCGGTTCGCCGCGCCCGCACTGATGGCCGGAAACGCCGCCCTGCTCAAACACTCACCGAACACCACCGGCTCGGCAATCGAGAGCGAGAAGATTCTGCTCGCCGCCGGCCTGCCCGAGGGACTGTTCACCGCCCTGCTCATCGCCGAACCGGATGTGCCGGCCACCACCGAGCGTCTCATCGCCGACCCGCGAATCGGTGCGGTGACGATCACCGGCAGTGAACGCGCCGGCAGCGCCGTCGGCTCCATCGCCGGCCGGGAGATCAAGAAGTCGGTCCTCGAACTCGGCGGCTCCGACCCGTTCGTCGTCCTCGCCGACGCCGACCTTCCGAAGGTCGCCGCCCTCGCCGCGCGGGGACGTTTCCTCAACAACGGGCAGAGCTGCATCTCTCCCAAGCGGTTCATCGTCGACGCCGCCGTCGCCGAAGAATTCACGCGGCTGCTTCTCGAGAACGTCGGCCGACTGCAGGTCGGTGACCCGGAGGCCGACGGCACCGACGTTGGACCGATGGCCCGCAGGGATCTGATGGACGGCATCGACCGGCAGGTGCAAGCGGCGGTGCAGCAGGGCGCCACGCTGCTGCACGGCGGTCACCCCCTCGACGACACCGCCGGATTCTTCTACGCCCCCACCGTGCTCGCCGACGTCCACAAGGGAATGTCGGTCTACGAGGAGGAAACGTTCGGACCCGTCGCCACCGTCATCACCGTCGACGGACCGGACGAGGCCGTCGCCGTCGCCAACGACACCCGCTTCGGGCTCGGCGCCAGCGTCTGGGGCACCGACCTCGACGCTGCCGTCGCGGTCGGCAAACGCATCGAATCCGGAGCGTGCTTCATCAACTCCGTGGTCGCCTCCGACGCCCGGATGCCATTCGGGGGAAGCAAACGCTCCGGCTACGGCCGCGAACTCGCCTCCGCCGGCATCCGTGAATTCGTCAACGTCCGCACCTGGTGGGCGATGAAGGAACCCGGTTCTCAGGCGCCCGTCTCCGAGTAATCACCTCCCGTACGACACGAAGGATCACTTCCATGACCAACACCGCCACCACTCCCGGACACCACGTGACCGCCTCGGCCGGCGACGACGGCCGACCCGCCGTGGTGCTCCGCGCCTCCGAGATCACCCCGCGCCAGCGCGGCGGCGGCGCTCGCACCATCCCGCTGGTCTCCCAGCAGGTCGGCGCGAAAGACTTCCTCAACGGCATCACCATGTTCGGCCCCGGCGCCGCCATCCCCGAACACATCCACAACTGCGACGAAAGCGTGCTCATCATCAAGGGCTCCGCCGTCGCACACATCGACGGTGTCGAATACCCGGTCACCGTCGGCGACAACTCGTTCATCCCCGCCGGCATCCCGCACTTCTTCCACAACACCTCCGAGACGGACGAACTGCACATCTTCTGGACCTACGCGTCCATCGACGCGAACCGCACCATCCTCGCCACCGGCGTGACCACCCGCATCGACGAGGAACACGGCACCAACATCGCCTGACCGCCCCCACCCCATCGAAAGGAGGCGCCATGGTCTGGGAGATCGCCCAGCTCGAGATCCGCGACGGCCACAACGAAGCATTCGAATCCGCTGTTGCGGAGGCTGTCCCATTGTTCCAACGCGCCCACGGATGCCGCAGCATGCAGGTGCAACACTCCGTCGAGCTTCCCCAACGCTATCGATTGATCGTCGAGTGGAACACCATCGAAGACCACACCGTCCATTTCCGCGAATCCGAGGACTTCCAGAAGTGGCGCGGTCTGGTCGGCGAACACTTCGCCGAACCGCCGGTCGTCGAACACACGCACGCGTTGGCCGTCGGATTCCAGACCACCACCGGACCCGCCGCCTGACCGACACGACGTCACACCAGCCGTTCGCCACGCCCGCTCACCGGCATGGCGAACGGCTTCACGTGTCGATCGGCGGTCTTCGAAGCGGTCGGCCGGCGCACAGGCAGCGCGATTCGGTCCACCAATAGTTCGCATTCCGTAGCGATTCGGCGGGTCCGCTGTGAGCGCCCGTGGCCGGAACGATCTTCGCGACCTCATTGGTGACGAGGACGCGCCGGTGCACGTCGTCGATGTCGGGATCGGTGACAGTCCGGATGTGCGGGCGTATGGATCGAGACTCGTAGTAGTCCCGATCAGAAGACCTGACTTTGCCTGCCCTTTCTGTGGGATGCGACGATGTACGCCAGTATCGAACGGATTTCGTGTCGCCGACTGCTTCGGAGTCGGGTTGGTCCTCGGATCCAGAAACCACAGAAGGGCACATGATCGATCGCCGCGACGCTGCTGTACTCGACGACCCGGTGGGCGAGTCATTACGAAGCCGCCACGCACATCTCGCTCGTCGATTCGGCCTGGCCGTCACCTATCCGCCGGCAGTGGCGACCTTCTCCGCCGTCTCCGCCGATTGTGAACCGCAGGTGTGGGCCGACCTGGCTCGGCTACTGGGCCCGGGCGAACTCGCCGACCTGTTCAGCTGTCCGGCGACGCCGCCACCGGACTGGGAACCGGTGTTCGTCTTGGACGGCCGTCAGATGATCTGGTCGAGCAATGCTCAGGCCAAGTTGTGTCCGGCCGAGTCGGGTGTGGTCGAACTCGGCGCGGACAGTGTGCCGGAGATGCGCGACCTCGTCGAGCGGACCCGCCCGGGACCGTTCTGGCCGCGTACCCACGAACTCGGCAGCTATCTCGGTATCCGCGAGAACGGCCGGTTGGTGGCGATGGCCGGTGAACGGCTGCGCCCACCGGGGTGGACAGAGATCAGCGCAGTCTGTACCGCGCCCGAGGCCCGCGGCCGCGGGCACGCCGCCCGCCTGGTCACTGCGCTCGTCGCGCGGATCACTGCGCGTGGCGAGCGTCCTTTCCTGCATGTAGCCGAATCGAACACCGGCGCGATCGCCCTCTATGAGCGGCTCGGCTTCCTCTCACGCCGGCACGTGACCTTTCGGGGATTCCGCACGCCCTGACGTGGCCCTCCAAATGTTCGCCTGCCGGTGTGCCATCTACTCGGACCGGGACAGTACCCGGCCCTGCAGGTGAAACGGTCGCGTCGACGGCTCGTTCCTGGGATGGCTCGGCCACGCGACCATGGAGCAGTCCCTCCCCGGCGGTCACCGTCCCACCGATCGACAACGCGCCCTCGACCGGGCCGTGGCCCAGCCGTCGGAGCCGGTGTGCGTGGCGTTGACCGGCGACGTCGAGCGGGGTCTGCGGTCGATTTCGTCGGATAAGGAACTACTGAGGTGCCGGCGCCCGGCGGTCGGGCGAGCTACCGGTTCTGTCGAGGCGGCGGGTGGTGTCGGAAGTGCCGCTCGTGTTCGCGGTTCCCGGTGTAGTCGGTGTTGTGCTGGGCCCGGTGCAGGTGCCTGCGGTGGCGCCGGAACCTCGGCCGGCGCTTCGGCTTCGGCGTCCAGCGGTACGGGGGTGTGTCCGGGCGCCGGCGCCGGTGGCGCAGCGTTGCTCCTGCGCTGGTTCCGGGTTTGGTGCCGAGCGTGCTCCCGAATCCGGGGGTGTCGCCGGGGTGGTCCGTGCCGGGCGGCGGGCACCGGCCCAGGGCAGTATCGCTGAGGTGACGAGCACGACGGTCATGCCCGCCCATTGCGGCGCCGACAGGTTTTCGCCGAGGAACAGTTGTGCGGCGAGCACCCCGACCACCGGCTCGAGGAGGCCGAGCAGGCTCACCGGGCCTGACCCCAGGGCGCGTACCGCGAGGAACGAACCGGCGATTCCGATCGGCATGAGCACCAGTCCCTGGGCCAGTATCGAGGCCCACCCGGTGGGGGCGAACGAGAAGCTGTCGCGTCCGATCAGGGCGATGGCGCCGCTGGTGACACCGGCGCCGAGAGCGGCGAGGCCGCCTGCGGTGAGGGCGCTGGTCTGCCGTATCCAGCGTTCCCCGACAACGAGATAGAGGGCGTATCCGACCGCGCAGAGCAACGCGGACACGGCTCCGAGCGGTGCGACGGCGGTGGCGCCGCTGCCGGCTACCAGCGCGATCCCGCCGGTCATCAGGACGGCGAGCAGCAGCTGGCCGCGGTGGACTCGGCTGCCGACGCCGAGCCACAGCAGCAGGAGGACGACCAGCGGGTAGACGTGGACGAGGACGACGGCGACCTGTGCGCCGGTGATGCGCACGGCGGCGAAGAAGCACAGCAACTGCAGGCCGAAGAGCGGACCGCACACCAGCGACAGTCCGAGTGCCGGGCGCAGCGGCACCCGGCGCAGTCGTCCGGTCGCCCAGGCGAACCCGAGCAGCAGAACGGCGCCGACGAGACTGCGGAGGCAGACCAGGACGGCGGGGGAGACACCGCCCGCGTAGCCGATCGCGGCGGCCGTCGGCGTGAGCCCGTACGCGATCGCCGAGGCGAGTCCGATGAGCCAGAACGCGGCAGGGTGGTGACGAAGCGCAGTCTTTACCCGCATCATGTCTGCGAGTCGATCGGTTCGTCGTGTACGGATTGCTGGCTGCGCCGCGGCCACGGGTTCCTCCCTCTGACGGATGTTTCGTACCGAAGTATGAGACGACTCAGGTGTTCAGGACAAGTGAAAGAATCTGTACCCGGGGTTTAGCATGTGTGAATGGAGATCGATCCGCGACGGTTGCGTTACCTGTTGGCTGTGGCGCGGGCGGGTGGGATCTTGGCGGCCGCGGATCAGCTGCACATGACCCCCTCGGCGGTGTCGCAGCAGATCGCGCGTCTCGAACGCGAAACCGGGCAGGTGTTGATGACGCGGACCTCGCAGGGCTCGGTGTTGACCGCGGAGGGAACGTTGCTCGCCGAAGCCGGGCAAGAGGTCGAGCGAACCCTGGCCGGGGTGCGGTCCCGGCTCCAGCAGGGCCCGGCGGAGTTGCACGGCCGGATGCGCATCGCGGGTTTCCAGAGTTTTCTGTCGGTCGTGATCGCCCCCGCCCTCCCGCAGTGGCGCCGCGAGCTGCCCGGGGTGGTGTTCGAGCTGGTGGAGACCGAACTGGACCCGCATCTGCGTTCGCTCAAGGACGGCGAGTTCGATGCTGCGATCGTCGAACTCGATGCCGGAGCAGCCGAGACCGCCCCACCGGCCGGGATCGCCGAGGTTCCCCTTCTCGATGAGCCCTGGAAACTGGTGGTTCCGGCGGGAACGCTGATCACCGACATCACCGACCTCGAACACACCCCGCTGCCGTGGCTGGGTGAGCCGGAAGCGGCAACCGCGTACCCGGCACGGAGACTGCGACGGATCTCCGGGAGCAACAAGCAGATTGTGCACCGCTACTTCGGCACGCAGACCGCGCTGGCGTTGGTGGCCGCCGGGGAGGGGATGACGGTGCTGCCATCGCTCGCGCTTCGGGGGATGCTGCGTGAGGGGGTCGATGTCATCGACGTGCCCGGGCTCGGTACCCGTCGGATCGTTCTCCGGAGTTATCCCCGAGGGAAGATCGCCGACAATCTGGTGGCAGCGGTCACCGGGTTGCTGCGTGAGGCCACGTCCACGCTGAACGCCGGTAGCGGTATCGAATCGTAGTTCGCCTGTCAGAGAAAGACGGTATCGTCGGAACCTTCCGCCACGGTGCAGGCTGAAAGAGTGCTACGCCGTCGACGGCGTCGAGTACGTGATCGACCAGAGGGACGAGCGCGCGAAAGAACTCCGCGAGACGTTCGAGTGCTACATCGTCTACTCCCCCCGAGTCGGGGCCGCGAACACCGCTCGGACCGGTCGGCCACCCCGGTCGCCCGCACGGCGGCGGGTGGGGGAGACGAAGACGGTCCGGGCTTGGGCGTGCGAGCGGGCCACACCGCGGTACTCGACGGCGGTGAGGTGGTCGTTTCGTGCAGGGTGGTGGTCCGGCCGTCGGAGTGCCGATGATGTCGCCGTCGGGCTCCGGCGACGCCGGTGAGATCACCCCAGGTCGTCGTGTTAGGTTGTGCTGCAAGCCATCTCGGTCGAGCGGGGAGTGCGGCGTGCGGCTGCTCTGGGTTGGGGTTGTGTGCGTGAAGATCAGTCCCAGAGTGGTGGGGCCTCCGGTCGAAGTGCGTTGAAGGCTCGATCGAACAGGCTTGGTAGGGAGTCGGTTCCGTCTGACTGGGCCCACGCCCGGGTCGCGGCCAGGTACGCTCCCACGCTCGCCGCGGCGATTACGGCGACATCGAGGTCGGTTCGGGGATCCAGGTCGAACTTGGTGCTGATGACTGTGGCAAGGCTTGCTCGCCACCGGTCGACGCGGTCGAGATAGCTCGCGCGCAGCGAGGGGGCTTCTTCGACCAGGTGGTAGAGCGCGAGGGCTCGGGCCGGGTTGGCGTGTGCCCACTCTTCGAACGGGGTCATGCTCAGTCGCAGCGCTGTCCACCGGTTTTCATCGATGGGGCAGGCGACGAAGCAGTGGCAACCCTCCTCGGCAAGCTTGCTCAGCCGTGATACGACGACATCCTCCTTGCTGCGGAAGTAGCGGAAGAAGGTCCTGCGGGAGATCCCGGCGGCATCGCAAATCTCGTCGACGGTGGTCTCGTCGAAGCCCTTGTCGAGGAACAGTCCGATTGTGGTCTCGGCGACCTCCGACCGCATCCGGTCCTTCATGCGCTGCTGTAACGGCTCGGAAGCACTGGGACTCATGTATTGCATCCTAGCCACTTGATGCCACTTGGTGCTAACCTGCCACTCAGTGCCAGGAAGGCATTTAGTGGCCCAGACTCGGTGTCCAAGCGGTCACTCGCCTGGTTATCTCACCCCTACTTTCGACTCGGAGAAGTGATGAAAGCAGTACAGCTGGTCGAATCAATCGGGCCGTCCGGACTTCGTGTGGCAGAGCTGTCGGATCTAGATCCCGCCGACGATCTGGTCGTGGTGGACCTGCACGCGGCCGGAGTCTCTTTCCCCGACCTGTTACAGACGACTGGCAGCTATCAGATGGTCCAGGAGCTGCCCTGCGTTCTCGGGGTCGAGGGCGCCGGCATTGTTCGGTCCGCCCCGCGCGGCAGTGGTCTGACGGAGGGACAGCGTGTCGCGGTGCTCGCGCTGTCGGGTTCATGGCAGCAGACGGTGGCGGTGCCGGTCGGCTATGCATTTCCCCTGCCGGACACGGTGTCGCTCACTGCGGCGTCGGGGTTCGTCATGAACCACCTGACGGTCCACTTCGCGCTGGTCGAACGCGCCCGTGCCCGTCGAGGTGAGATCGTCCTCGTGCACGGGGCGGCCGGGGGAGTGGGCACCGCCGCACTCCACCTCGCGGCCGCCGTGGGACTCGAGACGATCGCCGTCGTCAGCAGTGACGAGAAGGCCGCTGTGGCCAAGGGCAACGGCGCCACGCACACCGTTCTGGTCGACGGGTTCAAAGATCGTGTGCTCGATCTTACCGGCGGCAGGGGGGTGGACATCGTTGTCGATCCGGTCGGTGGGGATCGGTTCACCGACAGCCTTCGTAGCCTGGCTGCGGGTGGTCGTGCCCTCGTTCTCGGCTTCACCGGGGGAAGCATCCCCACGGTCAAGGTGAACCGGCTCCTGCTCGAAAACATCTCCGTTGTCGGCGTCGGGTGGGGCGAATTCATTCGCGAAGATCCCGGATACCTCGCCCGGCAGTGGGAGGAGTTGTCGCCGCTCCTGACCTCCGGTGCCCTTACGGTCCCCGAGCCCACGCTCTACGAGCTGGACAACGCCGCCGCTGCTCTGCAGTTGCTCAGTGAGCGTGCGGCGACGGGCAAGATCTCCCTGAGTCTGCGCTGATCGTCTGGTGGCGCCGCGTCGCGAGCCGTGCGTGTGCCGCCTCTGCGGTGCCACCTGACCTCTGTCAGCGAACAACCCGGACGCCCGTGTCGTCGACACGGCCCGACAGAAAGGCCTATCGTGGTCAGCACCGAAACCCGAGACGTCATGGCGGAACGTCGATCTGCACAGATTCCGGCGGATGCGGCAAACACGCTCGAACACCTTCTCGCGGTCAGGGCCAGTTACCGCGCGTTCACGCCGGAGCCGGTCCCCGAGGACACCATTCGGCGGATCCTGCAGACCGCCCAGCTGACGGCGTCGTGGTGCAACAGCCAGTCGTGGCAGGTGGCCATCACCCGCGGTGCAGGAACCGAACGCCTCCGCAATGCGCTGTATACGACAGCCTCGGCCGGTGTCACCGAGGACACCGACATCGCTTTCCCTCGCGAATACCGCGGCGTTCACCTCGATCGTCGTCGTGAAAGCGGCTTCCAGCTCTACAACGCCCTGGGAATCGAACGCGGAGATCGCGCGCGCCAACACGAGCAGGTGTTGGAAAACTTCAAGTTCTTCGGAGCACCCCACGTCGCGATCATCCACTCCGACGAGGCACTGGGGCCTTACGGCGCCGTGGACTGCGGCGGCTACGTGGCCAACTTCCTCACCGCCGCCGCCGCGCACGGGGTCGGGACCGTGGCCCAGGCGGCGCTGGCGATGTACCCGAGCGTGCTGCGGAGCGAGCTCGGCCTCGATCAGGACCGCACCATCGTGTGCGGAATCTCCTTCGGATTTCCCCGCGTCGAGCACCTCTCGAACAGCTACCGGACCACCCGCGCTCCCATCGATGACGTCGTCGACTGGATCGACAACTGATGTCCGAACACGTCGACGGGGCTGAGCCCGTGCGGGTGATCACCGAGCGGTGCGGTCGAGTGCTGCTCATCCGCCTCCATCGCCCTTCCAAACGCAACGCCATCGACGCCGCCATGACCGCGGCACTCGATGCCGCATTCAACGAGTTGGACGACAACCCAGAAATCTGGTGCGGCGTCCTCAGCGGTGGCCGGCAGAACTTCTGTGCCGGGACGGACCTGATCGACGGACCCGGAGAGCTCACCACTCGGGGCGGCAGATATGGCGTCGTCGGCCGATTTCGAACCAAACCTCTCGTCGCGGCCGTCGAAGGATTCGCCTACGGCGGTGGCCTCGAACTGGCACTCGCCTCGGACATCATCGTTGCCGGTCGCTCGGCACGGTTCGGCCTGCCCGAGGTGACCCACGGCGTGGTCGCCAACGCCGGCGCCCTCTTCCGCGCCCATCAACGACTGCCGCTGAACATCGCGAAACAGATGCTCCTCACCGGTCAACCGCTCACCGCGGACAGAGCCCACAGCTGCGGATTCGTCAACGACATCGTCGACGATGGGACCGCGGAGCAGTCTGCGATAGCTACCGCCGAACAGATCGCCGCCAACGCCCCGGCAGCAGTCCAGGCCACCCTGCGCGCGGTCGATGCCGTGGTGCGTCGCGACGACGATCGAGGTTGGGCTCACAGCTCGGAAGCGGAGGAAAAAGTGCGTACTTCCAACGACTTTCATGAAGGGCTCCTCGCTTTTCGCGAGAAACGACGTGCCCGATGGCGGGGCAACTGAGCGCTACACATGATCACGCCTGTATTCGAAATCTGGCACCGAACAGGGCAATACGTTGGGATCGAATTCCGCATCGCCGATGCGTTCGATTCGGTCACCGACGCTCGGTCCGGCTGCGTCCACATCGACGGCTGTGGTGTGTGCGACGCAATGCCGTCAAAAATTATGGGGGGCAGCTGATTTGGGATTGACGTGCCGAACATTGAGGATGTAACGTAGGTCACGCCCGATACGGCATGGGTCATTCTCGACGCGGAATGTGTCTCGGGTCAATGGTGCTTACCAACCTGCAGAGCTGCGCACCCTGATGGGTATCCACCCCTCGTAGCGGTCTGTCTCCGGCATTGACCTTCGGGCAGTCCCATGGGGTATCGGCACAGTCAACTGTGATTCAGTTGTTCGCTACGGAGGTAAAGGTATGAACGTTAACGTCGCAGCGGGAGGAGCGCCCGCGCTCACTCCCGAGATCGGCGGAGTATCGTCGGATGCCGGCGGTCCCCGTGCTGTCCGGAAAGCCGCATTCGCCGCAACACTGTCCACGTCGCTCGAGTGGTACGACTTCTATATCTACGCGACAGCCGCGGCGCTGGTGTTCAACAAGACATTCTTCGCCACCGACAGCGAAGTAGTCGCGGCGATGAGTTCGTTCGCCACCGTCGCACTCGGATTCGTCGCGAGACCGATCGGCGGAATCGTGGCAGGTCACTTCGGTGACAAGTACGGCAGGAAACCGATCCTGGTCCTGTCGATCCTGCTGATGGGACTGTCGACCACTCTGGTCGGATTCGTACCCACCACCTCCATCGTGTGGCTGGCGCCGGCCATACTGGTGTGCTTGCGTCTGTTGCAGGGTCTCGCTGTCGGCGGACAGTGGGGCGGAGCCGTGCTCATCGTCACCGAGTACGCCCCGCCTCACCGGCGCGGATTCTTCGGCAGTTTCGCGCAGCTCGGAATTCCGATCGGGATGGTCCTGGGCAACGGAGTCTTTCTGGCCATGACATGGGCGCTCGCACCGGATGCGTTCATGTCGTGGGGATGGCGCGTGCCATTCTGGGGCAGCCTGCTGATGCTGGCCGTCGGGTTCGCAATTCACCGATACCTCGAAGAGACGCCGGACTTCCAGCAAGCGCAGGCCAAACTGGCGACCGCGACTGCCAAACGGCGGTCACCGATCCTGGAAGTCGTTCGCCACAATGGCGGCACACTGCTGATGGCCGGTGGCACCTACCTCGTCGGTATCGCGATGTTCTACATCACGATGACCGGAAGCGTGCAGGTCGCCACCACCACACTGGGAATGGCCCGTTCGGACGTACTGCTGTGGATCCTCCTCGCAGCACTGGTGATGATTCCCATCGTGCCGACGACCGCATACCTGTCGGATCGATTCGGCCGCAAACTTATCTACGGCATCGGAATCGCCGGAATGGGTATCTGGGCCGTTCCGATGTGGACTCTGATCGGCTCGGCCACCCCCGAGACCCCCGCCCGCCTCGGCATCGCGGTGGTCGTGTCCTGCGCCATAATGTCGATCCAGACCGGACCGCAGGCTGCACTGTTCGCCGAGCTGTTTCCCCCGGAAACCCGCTACTCCGGGGCGTCGCTGGGATACCAGACTGCGGCGATCCTCGGCGGCATGTCGCCCATGGCCATGGTCGCCCTGGTCAACGGTCAAGTGGACAACATCTGGCGAGTCGGATTGATGATCGTGGTTCTCGCCGTGATCGCCCTTATCTGCCTGTTCGGGTTGATTCGCCGCGACGCGAAACGCCACTCCGAGGCCCGGAGCAACCAGCGCTGAGCCAGAGCTGATGCACACGCCGGTGTCGGTTGTCCTTGGGGCAACCGACACTCGGGCGAGTGGGTGTGGCAACACCGCAATTCTCCGGATGGCGGGACGATCGGGGTCAAGTCACGTCCATGCCGCCCAAATCCTCGCGCCTCGACACGTAAGTTGCGATGGCGAGCCAGTTGATCGATCACAACATTGGTAGCCTCCGGTACTCAGTTCTTGGCGAGGACATCGTGGGCTTTGGCCTGCTGATCCATCGTGGCGAGTTGGCCTCGTCCGGTGCCGAGAATGCTCCATGGCCAGGACATCAGAGTCGAAACCCTGCTCCGGAATCCGACCACATAGACGATGTGTACGGCGACCACAGCACACCCACGCGAGGATGGTTGAGAGTTCCACCGGGCGGATCGTGGCGACCGCTTCGTATCGCGAGTTGGGCAACCCGGGTGCTCCGCGGTGCGACATCATGTCGCTGACGATGTAGACGTTCGGCCCGTCGGGCAGGGTGAGGTCATCCTCGACGAGCACACGTCCGGCTCGGTCGACCGCGGCGCCAGTCTGTTCGGCGAGCTGCGCTCCGAGGCTGCTCGCGGTAACGCCCGCCGACCAGATCTTGCAGGACGAGGGAATCGCGTAGCGGTCACCCTCGGCATTCTGGACCGTAATGCTGTGTTCGTCGAGGTCGACGACTGTCGCACCGAGGTGGACCAGCAGTGAGGTCGACGCCAGCACGGCGCAGTGATTTTGCGCCGTGCAGGCTGCCGAATCCGGACCCCGGACGACAACTGTGTGCGGGGGACGAAGAGTCGGTACGGGCGAAATGGCACTATGCGGAACGGCGGCGCGAGGATGCGCGAACGTGCAAGGTGGTGCCCACAACTCTGTGTCGCGGTGCGGGGTCCTGGCCGGACAGGGTGGCCGCCAGCAAGTCGACGGCTTCTTCGGCGACCTGTTCCGCGTGCAAACTGAGCATGGTGAGATCGGACAGGCTCGGCTCGGTGGCGTGCTCGGCGCAGTATGCAATCAGAACGTCGTCCGGAGCACGCAGATTCTGTTCTCGCGCCGCCTTCAGGAGGTATCCGCCGGCAGGTGCCTCGGTGGTGTACACGGCGTCGGGTCGGTTCGCTCCATCGAAGAGTCGCCGGGCGGCCGACATGGTGGATTCGGGATCGAGAATGCTTGCACGTTCGATGCGGGGCACCTGCCCGTTCTCCTCCGCCCACTGCAGAAATCCGGCAAGGCTGCGCGCCGTGTAGTCCTCGTCGCTGTCCGATACCAGCATTCCCACGGTCGCTGCACCCTGATCCTTGAAATGGTTACAGACGCCGATCAGGGCCTGCGCCTGATCATTTCCGACGCAGAGGGCGTCCGGATCGTCGACCTCCCCGAGGTCGGACACGTACGCGATACCGCGTGCCTTGAGTTCGGTGATCAGAGGATCGCCGGGCGGTGGGTCCGCGACGATGACTCCGTCGATCGCAATATTGCGCAGCAGCGTGGGCAGGGACGGGGGCATGACGACGAGCGCGTAGCCGTGCTCGAGCGCGGTCACGGTCGCCGCATTGAGGAACCTGGCGTAGTAGCTGACCGCCAGATACTGCGACGGCGCTCCACCAAAGGGGCGGATCGACAGTCCGATGATCCCACTTCTGTTGCTCTGCAACGACCTTGCCAGTGCGCTGGGGTAGTAGCCGATCGCGTCCGCGACCTGCCGGACACGATCCCGGGTGGCCGGATTCATCCGCCCTTTGCCGTTGAGCGCATCGGATGCCGTCCCGACACCCACCTCCGCTATCGTGGCCACATCTTTCACGCCTGGGCGGCGACGCGTCCCGCGACGTGCCGCGACTATCGTCGCGAACCGTTCTCGGTAGAGCTCCGCGTCGCCGCCCATGCTGTGCATCCTAGTCAGGACTTCATCCGCTGATCGCCGGCCGGAATGCCGGTCAATACGCGATCACGGTGCGCGCGGCTTCACCGTTGCCCATCGCGGCGAACGCCTTGTTGATGTCGTGAATGGTGCCGGTGCGGGCGATCAGGACGTCGAGGTCGAGTTTGCCTTCCATGAACAGATCGACCAGGCGTGGGAAGTCCACTGCCGGGTGGCAGGTGCCGTAGCTGCTTCCGATCATCGACTTTTCCCGGTCGGACATCACCAGGGGATCGATCTCGACGGTGACCCCGTCGGCTGCCTGTCCGACGATCACCGCGGTGCCGCCGGGACGGATCGACTGGAACGCCGTCTCGATGGTGCGCTTGAGTCCGATGGCCTCGAACGCCCAGTCCACACCGTCCGGTCCGACCAGGTCGTGCAGAGCGCCGGCGAGGTCCGTCTTCGCGGAGTTGATCGTGGTGGTCGCACCGAGAGACTGTGCGCGCGCCAGGGAGTCGTCGTTGATGTCGACGGCGATGATCTTGCCCGCCGAGACCAGGGCGGCGCCCATGACCACGGACAGGCCGACGCCTCCGCAGCCGATCACCAGGACGGTGTCGCCGGCCTGGACCTTGGCCGTGTTGATGACCGCGCCGACGCCGGTGGCAACCGCGCAGCCGATCAGGGCGACCTTCTCCAGCGGCGCGTCCTTGCGGATCGGGATGGCGCCGGTTTCGGGAACCACGACCCGGTCGGCGAACGACCCGGTTGCGCAGTAGCTGTAGACGGGTTCACCGTCGCGGGTGAGGCGAGTGGTGCCATCGAGCATGACGCTCTGGTAGGCGCTCTCCTGCACCTGCGGGCAGAGTGCGGGGCGACCGGTGTTGCAGTACTTGCAGTGACCGCAGTACGGCACCCAGGAGAGCACGACGTGGTCTCCGACCTCGACGGTGGTGACGCCGGGGCCGACCGCTTCGACCACCCCGGCACCCTCGTGGCCGAGGACCAGCGGAGACGGGGAACCCCACTCGCCCTTGACGACGTGGTAATCACTGTGGCACACGCCGCTGGCGGCCAGGCGAACGAGCACCTCGCCATCTTTCGGATCGTCGAGCTCGAGTTCCTGGACGACGAGTTCCTTGCCCGCTTCTTCGAAGACGGCAGCTGTAATCTTCACGGATTGTTCCTTTTCTGGCGTGGACGTTCTCGAGCTGCGGGATTTGTGCAGCCGAAACATCGGTTCCTGATCGGACTGTTGTCGGTTAGCCGGGGAGCTGGATGGACTTGGTTTCGTAGAACTCCTCGAGACCGATTCGGCCGAGTTCACGACCGACCCCGGACTGCTTGTAGCCGCCGAAGGGTGCGTCGACGTTGAAGTCTCCGCCGTTGACGTCCACCTGGCCGGTGCGTAGTCGTCGGGCGAATGCGAGCGCCTCTTCGTCTGTTTTTGCCCAGACTGCGCCGTGCAGCCCGTAGGGGGTGCCGTTCGCGATGTCGGCGGCCTCGTCGATGGTGTCGTACGCCTGGATCACCAGCACGGGTCCGAAGATCTCTTCCTGCGCGATGCGCATGTCGGGGGTGACGTCGGCGAATACGGTGACTCGGTTGTAATTGCCGTCGTCACCGCCGTCGGGGTTACCGGGACCGCCCGTGACCAGGCGTGCGCCCTCCTCGACACCGATACGAATGTAATCCTGAACCTGGTGGTACTGCCCTCGGGAGGCTGCCGGTCCGAGCGTGCCCTCGATCGCGGTGGCGGCGACGGCCGCGATGGTCTCCACCTCGGCGGCGACCGCGCGGGGCACGATGAGGCGGGTCCATGCGCTGCAGGACTGCCCCGCATTGGCCATGCAGTACTCCACCGAGTACGGAACCGCTTCGCTCAGGTCCGCGCCGGGGAGGATGACGCTCGCGGACTTTCCTCCCAGCTCGAGAGCGACACGCTTGATGGTGTGCGCGGCGGACGCGGCCACACGTCGTCCCGCCCCGGTAGATCCGGTGAAGGACACCATGTCCACGTCGACGTGAGTGGACAGTGCCTCACCGACGACGACGCCCCGACCGGGGACCAGGTTGAAGACTCCGGCCGGCAGGCCTGCTTCCGCGACGAGCTCCGTGAAGCGGAAAGTGGACAACGGTGCCAGCTCCGACGGCTTCACCACCACCGTGCATCCGGCCGCTACCGCCGGGATCGCCTTGGCGACAAGCTGATACAGCGGATAGTTCCACGGCGTGATCGCAGCAACCACACCGATCGGCTCTCGGACGATCAGCGAGTTGCCGATACGCTCTTCCGGCCGCTCGGCGGCCAGCGCGTGGACGAAGCTCTCGATCATCGCGATGGGGGTGCCCACATGCTCGGCCAGGGCAAACTCGTGCGGTGCGCCCATCTCGATCGATACCAGGTGGGCAAGCTCTTCGGAGTTCTTTCGAAGGAGTTCGATCAGCCGCCGCAGTATCTCGATGCGGACGGATGCAGTGGTGGTCGACCACGATGGAAATGTGCGTCTAGCTGCCGCGACAGCGGAGTCGACATCCTGCTCGTTGCAGCTCGGGACGCGTCCGGCGATGTCGCCGGTCGCGGGATCGATGACATCGACCGAGTCGGTTCCGCGGGGCGGGACCCACTCTCCGTCAATGAAAATCGTGTCGAAGGTAACCATCATTTCCTTTCTCGCGCAGTATATTTCGACTCCCTGTAGGGGGGTCGCTCTCGCTCGCTCGCTGCCACATTCAGGACGGGCGGCGGGGTTCTGCGCAGTAAGTGTGCGCAAAAGCCTTTTCCTGCAGGCATTTACGACGCAGACTGGGGTGGGATGACTGCTTGTGAGTTGCAACACTAAATGCCGAAACGTTTCGTCACAACAGTTCGGCGGGTTTTTTCGCCAAATCGGCACGGAAGGCGGCCGTCGAGCACCGAAAGTGTTGGCTCACTTGACAGGTGCTGTGCGCGCGATCACACTTCTCAACTACCGAAGCGTCTCGGCCACCGCGATCCGCGTGACGGCCGTCCGACCACGGACCCACAGTCCCAAAATTCCCCCGGAGAGTTCCTGTGTCAGCTACAGACAGTTTGTCCGGCAACAATGCGTCCAGCCCCCAGTCGCGGAGGCCCAGCAGAATCGAACGCCGATCGATTGATTATGTACCCACGTCAGAACGTCACGGCAAGGCATGGCACCTGTGGCCGGTGTGGTTCTGCGGCGACGCCCACCTGACGACACTGGCGGTCGGTGTCATCGGCGTCAGCCTCGGCACCAACCTGCTGTGGGCCTCGATCGCGATCATCGGCGGCTGCCTCTTCGGCACCCTCTTCATGGCCGCGCACTCCGCACAGGGTCCGCACATGGGACTGCCGCAGCTGATCCAGTCCCGGCCGCAGTTCGGGTACGTCGGCGCCCTCCTGGTGTTCGTCGTCGCCCTCGCGACGTACATCGGCTACAACGCCTTCAACCAGATTCTGGCCGGCCAGACGTTCCACGACACCCTCGGGTTCGATCCGACCGCCACCGAACTCGGCTTCACCCTCCTCGCCATGGTGATGGCGTTTCTGGGCTACTCGTGGTTCCACAAACTGCAGCGGTACCTGTCGTTCGTCCTCATCGCCGCGATGCTCGTCTTCACCGTGCACGTACTGTTCTTCGACTCCTTCCCCGAGGGGCAGCTGAGCTTCGAGGGATTCTCGGCGACGCCTTTCCTGGCGCAGTTCTTCACCGCCGCCGCGTACCAGCTGAGCTGGGCGATCTACGTCTCCGACTACTCGCGCTACCTGCCGGCCACGGTGAACACGCGTGCCACCTTCTGGTGGACCTACCTCGGCGCGACGATCGGCGGCGGATGGATGATGCTGATCGGTGCCGCGGCAGCATCCATGTTCCCCACCCTCAACGTGGCCCAGGCCCTCGTCGAGGCCGGTAACCGGGTCTTCAACGGGTTCGGCGTCCTCATCACCGTCCTCGCGGTGATCGGGCTGATCACCAGCGCGGCCCAGAATTTCTACGGCTCGTCGTTGACGATTCTCAGCGCGATCGACTCCGTGAAGCCGATCAAGGCGACGCTGCTCAAACGGTTCTTCGCACTGGTCTCCGCCGGCGTGATCGCCGTGTTCATCGCCGCCAATGCCAATGACGACTTCATGACCGAATTCGGCAGCTTCCTGGCGATCATGCTGTATCTGTTCACGCCGTGGACCGCAGTGAACCTCGTCGACTACTACTTCGTCCGCAAGGGCGTGTACTCGATCAGGGAAATCTTCAACCCACGCGGTATGTACGGGCGCTGGGATTGGCGAGGGATCTCGGCATACTTCGTCGGCTTCATCGCGATGACCCCCTTCTTCGTCACCGTGTGGTGGACGGGCCCGATCGCCGGGATGCTCGACGGCGCGGACATCGCGATGCTCCCCGGCCTCGTCGTCGCGTCCGTTTTCTACCTGCTGGTCTGCCGCAATCTGGACCTGGTCGGCGAGCGGACGAGGATCGCACGACTCGACGACGGCATCGACGAGTTGGGTGTCGACGGGACTTTGGTCGTCTCCGAGCTCACAGAGGGGGTCGAATACGAGATCGATCACGACTTGTCTCGGCCTGAGCCGGAGCACGAACTGTCCTAGATCGCACGACGCCTGTCCCTCGGCGGTGTCACCCCGTGCGGGTGACCAATCCCTCGTGAACGGCGGCGAGCGACCGGAGCGCGGCGATCGCGGCGCGTACCCGTGCGAGCCGTTGCAGTTCGCGCGGCACGATCAGCCAATACTTCCGCAGCACCGTCACCTCCTCTTCGAGGATCCGGACGAGGCGAGGATCCGGATCCCCGATGTAGAGGGGGAGTGCCGAGACCCCGAGGCCGGCGGCCGTCGCGGTCCATTGCCCGGTGATGTTGTTGGTCTGGATCCGTGTGCGGTGCCCGGGAAGAACCTCGTCGAGGATGCGCAAAGCCGGGACGTCGAGCAGGGAGTCGACGTAGCCGATCAACGCATGCTCGTGCAGGTCGAGGACATGCGAAATTCGGGGATGTGTGTCGAGATAGTCCGCGCTGGCGTAGAGACCGAGCCGGTAGTCGGCGAGCTCGCTGATATCCACCGCGCGCGGAGAGGGTCTCTCGAGGGTGACCGCGACGTCGAACTCACGGGCGGCGAGTACGTCGTGTCTTGTAGCGGTGACGATTTCGATATCGAGATCGGGGTGCTGCGAATACAGAGTCTTCAAATTGGGAGCAAGCACGAACGCCCCGAAGCCGTCGGGAGTCGCGATCCGCACGGTTCCGGACAGTCGCCCGCCGCCTGAGGCGGCTCCTTCCATGGCGGCCAGCAGGGCGGACTCGATCGACTCCGCATGCACGACGAGTTCGTGTCCGGCGTCGGTGAGGACCCAGCCGGTCGGCACTCTGTCGAAAAGTCGATTCCCCAACGCGCGTTCGAGTGCCGTGATGCGGCGCCCGACCGTGGTGTGGTTGACGCCCAGGCCCTTTCCTGCAGCCACGAGGCGGCCGGTCCGCGCCACTTCCAGGAAATAGCGGAGGTCGTCGGCATCGATCATGCTTCACCTAACCATGCCTGTGCACATTTGCACAGGCATGTGCCCAGTTGGCTGTTGTGATCTGCATTCTGCGCAGTGAGACTTGCTTCACACAGAGGACGAGCGCCTGGCCCGGGTCAGCTTCCACATCCCCGCAACGAGGAGAATCACGTGCAAGACATCGATACCCACGGAGGGTTGCACACTCCGTTGAAGCAGAAGCACCTGACGATGATTGCGTTGGGTGGAACCATGGGGGCGGGTCTGTTCATCGGCTCGGGTGCCATCATCAGCGAGGTCGGTCCGGCCTCGATCGTCACCTACGCGCTCACCGGTGTGCTGATCTTGCTGGTGATGCGGATGCTCGGCGAGATGGCCGTCGCCAATCCCCGGACGGGATCGTTTACCGACTACGCTCGCGACGCCATGGGCAACTGGGCCGGCTTCTCCACCGCCTGGCTGTACTGGTACTACCAAATGGTCGTCGTCGGATTCGAGGCCGTTGTCGGTGCGCAGCTGCTGCAACGATGGATACACGGCGTGCCGGCCTGGGTGCTGTCAGTGGCGCTACTGCTCGCTCTGACCCTGGTCAATCTGGTTTCGGTGGGGAACTTCGGCAAGTTCGAATACTGGTTCGCCGGGATCAAGATCGCCGCCGTCGTCGCGTCCGTCGCCGTGGGTGGGTTGTTCATCTTCGGTCTCTGGCCGAATTCGAGCATCGACTTCTCGAACCTGACCTCGCACGGGGGAATCGCCCCCAACGGCGCATTCCCGATGCTCGCCGGCGTCGTTGTCGTCATCTTCTCCATGGTCGGTGCCGAGGTGGTGACGGTCGCCGCCGCAGAGTCCAAGGAACCGGGGCTTGCGATCAAGCGTGCCGTCAACGCCGTGATCTATCGTGTCCTGTTCTTCTTCGTCACGTCCTCGCTCATCATCGTCACGATCGTTCCGTGGGACAGCATTCCCACCGGGGAGTCGCCGTTCCTGCTCGTGCTGCAGGTACTCGACATCCCGGGGGTGGCCGACATCCTCAACGTCGTCATCCTCATCGCCGTCCTGTCGTGCCTGAACATCGGTCTGTACTCCACGTCGCGGATGCTCTTCACCCTCGGTTCCAACGGTGAATGCCCGAAGTGGATGACCGCGGTGAACAAGCGCGGTGTTCCGGTCTGGGGCGTGCTCTCCTGCACCGTGATCGCCTACGGCTGCATCGCCGTGGCCTACTTCTTCCCCGACACGGTGTTCTTGTTCCTGATCAACGCGTCCGGGGCGATGATCCTGTTCGTCTACTTGATGATCTGCATCTCGCAGATCATCCTCCGCAAGCGCAATGAGCTCGCCCACGGCGGGAAGCTCGAATTCAAGATGTGGTTGTTCCCGTACCTGTCGATCTGCGTGACCGCCGTCATCGTCCTGATCCTGGGAAGTATGATGTGGGACAGCACCTCCCGGATCTCACTGCTGCAGGGGCTGGCCGTATGGGCGGTCATTCTCGTCGCCTTCGGCGTCAAGACGGTCCGTGCACGATCACGGTCAGGGCTCACGCTCGATTCAGGCATCGACCCGAACGAATCCGCGATCTCGGAAACACGAAACCCCGAAAAGGTCTGATTCCTCGACGACCAGCCGGTACCCCGCGACCCTCGCCGGGGTACCGGCGTCGTTGACGATCACCTCGACCGAATACAGGAAAGGCTCCACCATGCTTGCCGCGTATGCCGACACCATCTCCTCGGACGATCCCGTCTCGGGGCTCGTCGTCGGAAATCGACCCGACCCACAGCCCCGCGACGGCTGGACCACGGTCACCGTCAAGGCGGCGGCTCTGAACCACCACGACCTGTGGACCCTCCGCGGCGTCGGCATCCGCGCCGAGCAGCTACCGATGATCCTCGGCGGCGACGCGGCCGGAATCGACGAGGACGGCAACGAAGTCGTCGTGCACTCGGTGATCACGTCACCCGGGTGGACCGGTGACGACACCCTCGACCCGAAGCGTTCCCTGCTCTCGGAGGTCTACGACGGAACCCTGGCGGAAAAGGTTCTGGTTCCGGGCCGCAACCTCGTCGCCAAGCCGGCGTCCCTGACCTTCGAGCAGGCCGCATGCCTACCCACCGCCTGGCTGACCGCCTACCGCATGCTGTTCGTCAAGGCGAACCTCGCACCGGGATCGACCGTGCTTATCCAGGGCGCCGGGGGCGGCGTGTCGACGGCATCGATCGCCCTGGGCAAGGCCGCCGGCCTGCGGGTGTGGGTCACCGGACGCAGCGAAGCCAAGCGCGAGGCCGCGCTCGCACTCGGCGCCGACCAGGTCTTCGAATCGGGGGCACGCCTCCCTGAGCGGGTCGACGCGGTCATCGACAACGTCGGTCAGGCCACCTGGGCGCACTCGCTCAAATCCCTGAGGCCCGGGGGAGCGATCGTGACCTGCGGCGCGACCTCCGGACCGAACCCTGCGTCCGACCTGAACCGGGTCTTCTTCCTGCAACTGCAGGTCCTGGGCTCGACGATGGGCACCCGTGACGAACTCGAGCAGCTCCTCGCGCTACTCGACACCACTGGCGTACGACCACAGATCGACTCGGTCCTGCCACTGGCCGACGCCGAGTCCGGGCTCAAGAAGCTCGCAGCCGGCGACGTGCAGGGAAAGATCGTGTTGGTGCCCTGAGTGAGGTAAACCGTTGGGCGGAGGCGGCTTCGGGCCACCTCCGCCCAACCCGTCCGAGATGGATGAGAAGTCCCAGAAGGGGGCAGAATGTCGACGATCAACCGGTTCGAACTGTCCAGGGCGCTGAGGCAATTCCGTGCCATCAAACTGCCCCTCGACGGTCGCCGCGCCGCCGCGGTCTGTATCGCGGTCCTGATCGAGGACGGGAAACCCGCCATCTGGCTGACCGAGCGCTCATCGAGCCTGCGTGCGCATCCCGGCCAGTTCGCCTTTCCCGGTGGGCGTATCGACCCGAACGAAACAGCCGCGGAGGCCGCCCTGCGAGAAGTGAAGGAAGAACTCGGACTTCACGTTCATCCCCAGCAGATCCTCGGCGAACTCGACGACTTCGCCACGAAATCCGGTTACGTCATCACGCCGTTCGTCGTGTGGATCGGCGACTTCACCGGCACCCTGCATCCGAACGCGTCGGAAGTCGCCCGCGTACACACGGTCACCATGGACGAGGTGGACACAGATCCCCGTTTCGTCACCGATCCACGGGTCGAATCACCGATTCTGCAATGGCCATTCCGGGACCTCGATATTCACGCACCCACCGCGGCGATTCTCTACCAGTTCCGAGAAGTGGTGTTGCGCCGGCGGCATACGCGCGTCGCGCACGTCGGGCAGCCGGTGTTCGCCTGGCAGTGAGCATGTGGTTCGGTCACTCCTGATCCAAGGTCGTGCCGAGCAGCGATTCCGCGATGCGTCGGAGCATCCGGGTATTGCGTTCGTGGGTGTAGCCGCTCAGATCGATTGCGACGGCGGTCATCAACCCGTCGATCACGCTGATGATGCTGTCGACGATCTCGTCGACGGGCGCGACAGGTCGGAACATGCCTTCGCTGCGGCCGGACTCGACGACCTCGGACAGTTTGGCGCGCCATGCATCGTAGATTCGGGCCACGTCAGGGATGAACTGCTCGTTCCGACTCGCCACCGACGTCGTCGCCAGCCAGACCGTGCACCGCTCGCGGTCGGTGATCGCGTGTTCGAGCAGCGAGACCATCTTCGTGGCCGGGTCGTCGATGTCGGAGGCGAACGTCGCCCAGTCCGAGACTCGCCGCAGGCTCGCCGCGCTGAGCATCTCCTCGATGACCGCGTCACGGCTGTCGAAGTAGTGCTGAATCTTTCCGATCGACACACCTGCCTCACGGGCGATGTCGCGCAGGCGCACCTTCTCGATGCCGTGCACCGCTATCAGTCGTTCCGTGGCATCGAGAATCCGTCGCCGACTCTCGGCGACGAGGGGATCCTCACCCACTACTTGCGATGCATCCGCCACAACCATCCGTCCCAACCTCCACCTGCAGGTCCCTCGCGTTCCCCGAACGCGCAGGTCGTCTCTCGATCGTAGCGATCGGCGCAGTGCGCGCGAACTGCCCGTGAAACGAGCACTTCACGGACCTGTTCGGTGCGTTCACGGGGTCGGGAACATTCCGTATTGACGTCGAAATAATTCCATATTATTGTGCTTTGCACCACACATTCTTATCCGCGGTTTCCCGAACCTGCGGTTTCACAGCTGCCGACCACCGAGCACCCCGCTTCCGAAGACGGAGATCCTTCGATGACCTCACTTGCCCTCGCACCGCCCGCTACCCGCCGGGACCTCACCGCCCTGTTCGCCCCGTCCTCGATCGCGATCGTCGGCGCGAGCAACGATCCCGCCAAGTACGGCAACTGGCTCGCGGTGCGAGCTCTGCGGGACGCCGATCGGCGGCCGGCCCACCTGATCAACAAGACACGGACGACGATCCTGGATCACCCGGCGGTGCCCAGCCTGACCTCCCTCGACGGTCCGGTCGATCTCGCCGTCATCGCGGTTCCGGCCGCCGGGTTCGACGAGGCCGTCGACGACGCCATCGCCGCGAACGTCAAGGCGATCGTTGCCATCACCGCCGGTCTCGGCGAATCCGGCGAAGAAGGACTGGCGCGGCAGAATGCCCTGGTCTCCCGGCTGCAGGAGGCCGGGATCCCGATGCTCGGCCCGAACTGCCTGGGCGTGCTCGACAACACCAGCGGACTCGACGCGACGGTCAACGAATTCCGCCCCGGCTCGGTGTCGATCATCTCCCAGAGCGGCAACGTCGCGATCGATCTGGCGGAGCACTTCTCCGAACAGGGACTCGGCGTCGCCCGCTTCGCGAGCCTGGGCAACTGCGCCGACCTCGACGTCGCCGACCTGATCGACAGCTGCGTCGACCACGAGGGCACCGAGGCGATCGCGGTGTACTGCGAGGGCTTCAAGGACGGCCGCAAGTTCGCCCGCGCAGCCGCCCGCGCCGCGGACGCCGGCAAGCCCGTCGTGCTGCTGTCGGTCGGCCGCGGTGCCGCCTCCACCCGCGGCGCGGCCTCGCACACCGGTTCCCTGGTGACCTCGAACGTCGTCCTCGAAGCCGTGTGCGAGGCCACCGGCACCGAACTGGTTTCGAGCCCGTTCGAGATGGCCAACCTGCTCCAAGCCCTCGTCCGCACCAATCCTCCGGCCGGTGCACGGGTCTCGGTCCTCGCCGACGGCGGCGGTCACGCCTCGCTGGCCAGTGACAGCCTCGAAGAAGCCGGCCTGCAGGTCGAGGAGTTCTCGAACGAGTTGTCCGCCCGAATCGCCGGCGAGCTGCCGCCGACCGCGGCAACATCGAACCCGATCGACCTCGCCGGCGGCGGCGAGCAGGACATCACCTGCTTCGCCCGCGTCGCGGAGCGCCTGATCGCCAGCCCCGAGACCGACGCCGTCCTGATGACCGGATTCTTCGGCGGGTACGGCGACTACGACCCCGCCGTCGTGCCCGGCGAGATCCAGGCCGGCTACGACATCGGCGCCCTCGTCGCCGAGTCCGGCGCCAGCTTCATCGCCCAGACGATGTTCGCCGACTCCAAGCCAGCACAGGCGTTGCGGGACAGTGGAATTGCTGTCTACCGCAACGTCGAACACGCCAGCTGGGCGCTGAGCCGACTGGCCCGTCGGGCCCTGGCCGGATCGCATCCCCTTCCCGCCCTGCCCGACCCCGCCGCCCCGCTGACCGAGACCGGATACTGGCCGGCCCGTCGCGCCCTGACCGCCGCCGGCGTCCCGTTCGTTCCCGCCGCCGAGGTCTCCACCACCCGGGAGTTGGAAGCAGCGGTTGCCGACCTGCAGTTCCCCCTCGTCCTCAAAGCCCTCGGCGACGAACACAAGTCCGACAACGGTGGCGTCATCTTGAACATCGCCGACCACACCGCCCTGATCGAGGCCTGGGACGACGTCCAGGCTCGGCTGGCCCCACCGGTCTGCTCCATCGAGGAGATGGCAGACCTTTCCGGCGCGGTCGAACTGATCATCGGCGTGCGCCGCGATCCGACGTTCGGTCCGATCGTCCTCGTCGGCATCGGCGGCGTGTACACCGAACTGCTCAAAGACACCCGCTGCGCCCTGGGCCCGATCACCGCCGACCAGGCCCGCGAGCTGCTGCTCTCGCTGCGCGGTGCGGCCCTACTGACCGGTTTCCGTGGCAAGGCGCCCGTCGACGTCGATGCCGCAGCCCAACTGGTGGCCACCCTCTCGACCTACGCGGCGCAGCACCCGGAGATCGGCGAAATCGAGTGCAACCCCATCGCGGTCACCCCCACCCGGGCCATCGCACTCGACGCCCGCATCATCCTCGACTCCGCTCACTGAACCCCAGCAGACCTGAAAATCCCACAAGGAGAAATAGATCGATGACCGATATCGCCGAGAACATCACCGCGCTGCCCACCCACAGCGAGACCGACTACGCCTACCTCCTGGTCGAACGCCGTGGCCCGGTTGCCCTGATCACCCTCAACCGCCCGAAGGCCCTCAACGCCCTGTGCAACGACCTCACCGAGGAGCTGACCGCCGCCCTCGATGCCACCGAGGCCGACGACAGCATCGGTGCCGTCGTCCTGACCGGCAGCGCGAAGGCCTTCGCCGCCGGCGCCGACATCAAGGAGATGCAGCCCAAGTCGTTCACGGACGTCTACCTCGAGGACTTCATCACCGCCAGCTGGGAACGCGCCTCCACCACCCGTAAGCCGATCATCGCCGCGGTCGCCGGCTACGCCCTCGGCGGCGGAGCGGAGCTCGCGATGAGCTGCGACATGATCATCGCCGCGGACACCGCCAAGTTCGGCCAGCCGGAGATCACCATCGGCATCCTTCCCGGCGCGGGCGGAACCCAGCGCCTGACCCGCGCCGTCGGCAAGTCCAAGGCCATGGACATGGTGTTGACCGGACGCACCATCGACGCCGAGGAAGCGGAGAAGATCGGCCTCGTCGCCCGCATCGTCCCCGCCGACGACCTCATCGCCGAGGCACTCGCCATCGCGCAGAAGATCGCTGGATTCTCCCGGCCGTCGGTGCTGATGGCGAAGGAGGCCGTGAACTCCGCGTTCGAGACCCCGCTGGCAGAGGGCCTGCGCTTCGAGCGGCGCCTGTTCCACGCCGCGTTCGCCACCGACGGCCAGGCCGAGGGCATGGCCGCCTTCCTCGACAAGCGCAAGCCGTCCTTCAACCACCGCTGACAGGAGACTCGATTATGGCTGCACCCATTGCACTCCCGCGGATCATGCGGATCGGCGGCGGCGCCGTCGCCGAGATCGGCGAGGTCGTCTCGAGTCTCGGCCTCACCCGCCCGCTGGTGGTCACCGACGCCTTCCTCGTCTCCACCGGCGCCGCCGAGCAGATGATCAAGACCCTCGAATCCGCCGGTCTGTCGCCGCGCCTGTTCGACGGCACCGTCCCCGACCCGACCACCGACTCCCTCGACGCCGGCGTCGCCGCGATCACCGAGCACGACTGCGACTCGGTCATCGGGTTCGGCGGCGGCAGCCCGATGGACACCGCCAAGGCCCTCGGCATCCTCGGCCGCCAGGGCGGGCGGATGCGCGACTACAAGGCACCCCGCACCAACACCGGTCCCGCCCTGCCGGTGATCGCCGTGCCGACCACCGCCGGAAGCGGTTCGGAGGCCACCCAGTTCACGGTCATCACCGACAGTGCCTCGGATGAGAAGATGCTCTGCCCGGGCCTGGCGTTCCTGCCGATCGCCGCCGTCATCGACTACGAGCTGACCGTGTCGATGCCGCCGCGGCTGACCGCCGACACCGGCGTCGACGCCCTGACCCACGCGATCGAGGCGTATGTCAGCAGGAAGGCGAACCCGTTTGCCGACAGCCTCGCCCTGACTGCGATCGCCACGATCGGCCGGGTCCTGCGCCGCGCCTACACCGACGGCACCGACACGCAGGCCCGTGAGCAGATGATGCTCGCCGCCACCCAGGCGGGCATCGCGTTCTCCAACTCCTCCGTCGCCCTGGTGCACGGGATGAGCCGGCCGATCGGCGCGCACTTCCACGTCGCACACGGACTGTCGAACGCCATGCTCTTCCCCGCGGTCACCGCGTTCTCGGTGCGGGCCGCGCCGTCCCGGTACGCCGACTGCGCCCGCGCCCTCGGCGTCGCCACCGCCACCGATTCCGACGCCGCCGCCGCGGACAACCTCGTCGACGCGCTGGCCGAACTGTGCCGGGACGTGGCGGTGCCCACCCCCAAGGCCTACGGCATCGACAAGACCCGGTGGGACGAGTTGATCCCGCTCATGGCCGCCCAGGCCCTGGCGTCGGGTTCACCGAACAACAACCCGCTCGTCCCGACCGACGCCGAAATCCGCGACCTCTACGCCCAGATCTACGGCTGAACCACCACAGAAGGACACACATGACCGCCACCCTTCCCACCCCGGCCGGCACCGCCACCTCCGCTCGGCCGGTCGACATCGACCACTACATCGCCGGCCGCTCCGACGCCCGCCGTGCCGCCACCCGCGCCGACGTCTACAACCCCGCCACCGGTCAGGTCACCGGCACGGTCGCGATGGCCACCACCGCCGACGTCGACGCCGCCGTGGCGGCGGCCGCCGCGGCGTTCCCGGCCTGGTCGGCCACCCCCGCACACATCCGGGCCCGGGTGATGTTCCGGTTCCGCGACCTCGTCGAACAGCACGCCGACCGGCTCGCGGCGATCATCACCGCCGAGCACGGCAAGGTGCACTCCGACGCCCTGGGGGAGGTGACCCGCGGCCTCGAGGTCGTCGAATTCGCCTGCGGCATCCCGCAACAACTCAAGGGCGAGTTCTCCGAGAACGTCGGCCGGGCCGTCGACGGCGTCACCTTCCGCCAGCCCCTCGGCGTCGTCGCCGGGATCTCGCCGTTCAACTTCCCCGCCATGGTCCCGATGTGGATGTTCCCCGTCGCCCTCGCCTGTGGGAACACGTTCGTGATGAAGCCGTCCGAGAAGGACCCCACCCTCAGCGTCGAACTCGCCAAGCTGCTGACCGAGGCCGGCCTGCCGGACGGGGTGTTCAACGTCGTGCACGGTGACAAGATCGCCGTCGACGCCCTGCTCACCCACCAGCAGGTCGAGGCGATCAGCTTCGTCGGGTCCACCCCGATCGCCGAATACATCCACAGCACCGCCGCCGCGCAGGGCAAACGGGTCCAGGCCCTGGGCGGGGCGAAGAACCACATGGTGATCATGCCCGACGCCGACCTCGACCAGGCCGTCTCCGCCCTGATGGGCGCCGCCTACGGCTCCGCCGGGGAACGCTGCATGGCCATCTCGGTGGCCGTGCCGGTCGGGGAGGACACCGCGACCGCGCTGCGCGAGCGGCTGATCGCCGCCCTCGCCGACCTGAAGGTCGGGCCCGGCACCGACCCCGAGGTGGAGATGGGTCCGCTGGTGACCGGGGTGCACCGCGACAAGGTCGCCTCCTACATCGACGTCGGGGTGCAGGAAGGCGCGGAACTGGTCGTCGACGGCCGGGAAAGCATTCCGGCGACCGCGGGGGACGGGTTCTTCCTCGGCGGCACCCTGTTCGACCACGTCACCCCGTCGATGCGGATCTACCTCGAGGAGATCTTCGGACCGGTGTTGTCGATCGTGCGCGCCCACTCCTTCGAGGAAGCCCTGCAGTTGGTCAACGACCACGAATTCGGCAACGGCACCGCCATCTTCACCGCCGACGGCAACACCGCCCGCACCTACCTCGCGCAGGTCAAGGCCGGCATGGTCGGCATCAACGTTCCGATCCCGGTGCCGATGGCGTTCCACTCCTTCGGCGGCTGGAAGCGGTCACTGTTCGGGGACCACCACATCCACGGCCCCGAAGGCGTCCGGTTCTACACCCGCAACAAGACCGCCACCACCCGCTGGCCCAACAACACCCAGGTCCGCACCGACTTCTCCATGCCCACCCATGAGTGAGGGCACTGTGATGACCGCGACCGTCCAGACGACCGACACAGTCCGCACCGAGATCCGCGGCGGCGTCGGGGTGATCACCCTCGACCGGGTCACGGCGCTCAACGCGCTGACCACCGAGATGGTCGAGGCGATCGATGCCGCCCTGGCCGAGTGGGAGGACACCGGACTGCGTGCCGTCCTGCTCGACAGTGCCAGCCCGAAGGCGTTCTGCGCCGGCGGCGACATCCGGGCCGTTCAGGAGAACAGCCTGGCCGGCGACCCGGAATCGAGTGAACGGTTCTTCTCCACCGAGTACCGGCTCAATGCCCGCATCGGCGAGTACTCGGTGCCGTTCGTCTCGCTGATCGACGGGATCTGCATGGGCGGCGGCATGGGCCTGTCCGTGCACGGGGCGTTCCGGGTGGTCAGCGGCAACGCCACACTGTCCATGCCCGAGACCGGGATCGGATTCTTCCCCGACGTCGGCGCCAGCTACTTCCTCTCGCGCCTGCCAGGGGCGCTCGGGGTCTACCTGGGTCTGACCGGGGCGCGGATGTCGGCGGCCGACGCCCTCTACACCGGACTGGCCACCCACTTCATCGACGATGCGGCCATCGCGCTGGTCCCGGCCGCCCTCGCCGACCACCCCCATCGGCCGGTCGACGAGACGCTCCGGGCCCTCGGCAGTCCCTCGCCGGTCGGGGAGAGCACGCTTGCCGAGCACCGTGGGCAGATCGACTGGTGCTTCAGCGCAGACACACTTGCCGAGATCGACGCCCGGCTCGCGGCCGCAGCCGGGGACTGGGCGGCCACGACTCGGGACGCACTGTCCCGTCTGTCGCCGCAAAGCCTGCAGCTCACCGTCGAACTGCTGGCGTGGGGTAGGCAACGGACTCTCCGGGAATGCCTCGCGGCGGAACTGCACCTCACCCGCGATGTCATCCGCACCCCGGACTTCATCGAAGGCATCCGGGCCGCTCTGGTCGACAAGGACCGCAATCCCACCTGGGGCGCATCCCGATTCGGCGGTCTGGACCCCGACGGCCTGCCCCGATGGCAGCACTGACCCAATTCTCCTCCAACAGTTTTCGACGAAGGACACGAGTGACATGTCAGATGTAGTGCTCTACGAAACCAACGGCCCGATCGCCACGATCACCCTCAACCGACCGGACAAGCTCAACGCCCTGAGCACCGAGGTCGTTCTTGAACTCGACAAGCGCGTCGCGGAGGCGGGTGCCGACGACTCGATCAAGGTCGTCCTCATCGCGGCGAACGGGCGCGCATTCTCCGCGGGATTCGATATGAACGACGAGATCGAAGACGGCACCGACACCCCGCTCGAATGGTTGCCGGTGCTGCGCCGCGACGTCGACGTCACCATGCGAGTGTGGTCCTGCCCGAAGCCGACCATCGCCGTCGTCCAGGGCTACTGCCTGGCCGGCGCCTGCGAAATCGCGATGGCCTGCGACATCATCGTCGCCGCCGAGGACGCGAAGTTCGGCGAGCCCGAGATCCAGTACGGCTCGGGCCCGGTCACCTTGCTGATGCCGTTCATCCTCGGCCAGAAGAAGACCAACGAACTGCTCTTCACCGGCGACAAGATCAACGCAGAGGAAGCGCTCTCGCTCGGTTTGATCAACAAGATCGTCCCGCTCGAGGAGCTCGAGACCGCTGCCCGTGAGCTGGCCCTGCGGATCGCACCGACCCCGCTACCGATCCTGCAGTTGACCAAGCAGGCACTCAACCGTGCCTACGAGGCCAAGGGACTGCGCACCGCGGTCAACGCCAACATCGACATCTCCGCTCTCATCAACGGCGCCAACACCCCCGAGCAGCAGGCCTTCGACCAGGTCGCCGCCGAAAAGGGATTGAAAGCTGCTCTCGCCTGGCGTGACGAGCGCTATGGCGCCGTCAAGGCCTGACAGGCGGAACATCCGGCGGGGCCGCACGAACCCAGATCTGCGGCCTCGCCGGACCACGTAGCCCGCTCACGACCTCGCGGGAGACCCGCGCATGACCACGCACTTCGGTCACACGTCCACGATCCCACTCCGGTGGAGAGATCTCGACGCACAACAACACGTCTTCCACGCCGTGCATGTCACCCTCTTCGACCAGGCCCGCGGCAACATGATCGCAGCCGCCCTGTCCGACCCGGACCCGGTGTACGTCATCACCCGCCTCGACCTGGAATACCTCCACGAACTCACGCTCGACGATTCCCCGGCCTCGGTGACCTCCACCGTCGTGAATGCCGGAACGACGAGCATCACCACCCAAGAATGCATTTTCAGTCGGCACGGGAAAGAAATCGCCTACGCGACGGCAGTTCTGGTGTGGTGGGACACGGGGACGGCATCGAAGCGCGCCCTCACCTCCACGGAACGCACGGCACTGCTAACTCCCACGGACTACTCCAGTCCTGGCGCATCGCGCACCTGACTTGTGTCGGTGCTCCGAGCGGAAGGTGACTGCACCGACGACCAATCGAACCGCTACTCGCCGGTGCTGTGTGTCGGCTGCTCGCCTGATGCGGTGGCGGCGAGATTGGTGGCGGCCCAGCTGGCGAGCAGGGTCATGGCGTCGGCGGAAGGGCTGCCGGGTTCGGCGCTGTAGAGGGTCAGGACCTGGCCGGGGTCGGCAGGTAGTGGCATTGTTTCGTAGTCGATGGTGATGTCACCCACGACGGGGTGGTGAAAGGTCTTGGTGCCGGTGTAGTGCAGGCGCACATTGTGCTTGGCCCAGCGAACACGGAATTCTTCGCTGCGGGTCGATAATTCACCGACGAGGTCGGAGATGCCCCGGTCGTAGGGGTCGCGGCCGGCGTCGGTGCGCAACAGGTCGACGGCGCCGTCGGCCATCAGGTCCCAATCGGGGTAGAACTCGCGGGCACGGGGATCGAGGAAGCAGAACCGGACGAAATTGACCGCACTGCTGGGGTCGGGGTGCAGTTGGTCCGGGTAGAGGGGCGAATAGAAGGCGTCTTCTCCGCCGGCGTGGACTTCCTGCGCACCCAGTCCTTCGTCGACACCGAACGCATCGGCGCGCTCGGCATCTGCGGCAGCGGCAGCTTCGTCATCAGCGCCGCCAAGATCGACCCCCGCATCAAGGCCATCGCCACCGTCAGCGTGTACGACATGGGCGGTGCCACCCGCAACGGGCTGGGCCACTCGGTCACCCCCGAGCACCGTCAAGCCGCCCTGGCCCAAGCCGCAGCCCAGCGAGACGTCGAATTCACCGGTGGTCCCACCGAATACACCGGCGGCACACCCGAACAGCTGACCGATCAGTCCGGCCCGATCGCGCGCGAGTTCTACGACTTCTACCGCACCGCGCGCGGGAGCAGTCCCGACACCACCACCCAGCCGACCCTGTCGAGCAACGTCAAGTTCATGAACTTCTACCCCTTCAACGACATCGGGGCCATCTCGCCTCGCCCGATGCTGTTCATCGCCGGCGAAAACGCGCACTCCCGCGAGTTCACCGAAGAGGCCTACCGCCTCGCCGGCAACCGCAAGGAACTGGTGATCGTCCCCGGCGCCGGTCACGTCGATCTCTACGACCGGACCGACTTGATCCCGTTCGACAAACTGACCGAGTTCTACACCCGGAACCTCACTTAACGAGTGCTCGTACCTCCGAGGACCCACGGAGGTGCCGGCGCTCGGTCCCGGTGCACCACGGGTGCACCGGGACCGAGTCGTAGCCGGGTGACGAGCTCTGCTCGGCTAGCCGCAATACCGTTCAGTTAGTGAACGAGGATGGCGCATTCCGGTGGGTGGGTGGGTTGTGGATGGTGTTGGTGGTGCGCGCGTTTGGCGGCCCATTTGAGGACTTTGCGTTTGACGACGCGGGGGTTTGATCGGGGTCGGCGTACCGGGTTGATACGGCGCAGGAGTTTGACGATGCCCTGATCCCACAATCGGGTGGCGGCGTGGTGGTTATGAGGGGGAAAAAGAGCTGTGGGACAGGGATCGTCGGGTTATCCGCAGGGCGGCGACGAAAGAGATCCGGTCCGGGTCGTGACCGCCGGCGGTCGCGGCGTCGCGCATCAGGGTGCGGATGGCGTAGTGGCAGCACAGGTGCCCCCAGATTTCCTGCAGGACCAGCGGTGGCGATTTCGACCGCAGCACGGCGCGCGGCCCGCGTTGGTGGGTTTTCAGTTCGTCGAAGGTGTTCTCGATCTCCCACCGTTGGGCGTAGGCGAGGGCGAGTTCTTCCGCGGGTGCGTCGGAGGGGTCGAGGATCGTGGTCAGCAGCCGGTACTGCTCGGGGTTCTCCCGCCCGTCGTCGAGGGTGTAGTCGATCACGCGCACCGTCAGTGCGCGCTGCTGCCGATTCTTCCCGGAGGTGGGGACGATCTGTGCCAGCCAGGATCCGTCGTCGAGGGTCTCGAGGTGCCGGGGTGAGAGCGTCGAGTTGACCCTCCACAGCAGGTCGGCGCCGGTGGCGGCGGCCCGGGTCCACATGTCGAATCCGTAGACGCCGCGGTCGGCGAGCAGCAGCATCCCGGGTTCGAGGGTGTCCATCAGATCGTGCGCCAGCTCCCGCTCGGAGGTGCGGCACGATCCGATCGCGGCGTCGAATACCGCGTGGGTGCCACACTCGGCGACCGCCACCAAGCGTGCCTGCGGGAACGCGGACTGCTCGCCGCGACTCGATCCGGGCCGCCCGAAATGCTCGGCGTTGGCCGGGGTGTCGGGCAGGTCGAGGCAGGTCCCGTCGAGGGCCACCAACCGGCGCCCCGCGAGCCAGGATCCGGGCGTCTCCGTGTCGGCGAGCGGTCGTGCGACGCGGCGGAACAGTTCCCGCACCGGTTCGTATCCCAGACGTGACCGGGCCTGGAAGATCGCCGATTTCGTCGGCGGCGACCAGGATTGCGACCATCCCGACGACCACGACAAACCGTCGGTGAGCTGCTCGAAGACCTCCTCGTAGGAGCCTTGCGAATTCAATGCCATCCCGATCGAGAAGTACGCCGTCACGCGAGCGGTCAACGACCGACTGCGCTGCTCCCTGCGACCGCATTCCGCGATCACCTCATCGACCAAGGACGCGGGAAACACCCTGGTCAGCAACCCCACCGACACCACATCCGACAACCGCCGATCCGAGACCGGCTTCACCCATCCACTCCGAGGCACACCTCATCGTAACGCAAACCCCACTAACTGAACGGTATTGCGGCTAGCCGAGGGGTGTTCCCGCGACGCCCCAGGATTCGCGCGGGACTTCGGTGATGGTGACCCATACCGATGACGGTGGCTTTCCGGTGGCGTCGACGTAGGCGCGGGTGATCGCTTCGATGGTGGCGCGCTTCTGTTCGGTGTCGAAACCGGGTGGCTGGGTGATCTGGATGAGCGGCATGAGTGGTCCTTCTACGCGGGGTGGGGGTCGAGTCAGCTGGTGGCGCCGGAACGCATCCAGCTGTCCGAGAGCGTGTATCCGAGGGGGAAGGGGTCGGTCGGATCGATTCCGACCTGGGACATGTCGGTGATCCATGCCTGGCCGGAGACGCTCGGCACGACGGCGTCGTAGTCACCGACGCGGGTGAGCGATTCGATGGTGCTCTCGAACCGGCTGTCGATGAGGGATTCGTGGATGAACTTCTCGCCCGGCTTGATCTGGTTGCGGGCGTGCATCACCGCGAGCCTGGCGGAGGTGCCGGTGCCGCACGGGCACCGGTCGATGCGCCCAGGGGAGACGACGACCGCGTTCTTGGCGACGAGGGTGTCGTTCTCTCGCCGCAGGGGGTTGGTGAACTCGGTGATGGTGATCCCGGCGAACTGGGGGTTCTCCGGGTGGATGGCCTTCAACTGTTCGGCGGCCGCGGTCTTGATCTTTTCGCCCACCACGCACAGGTCGCGGGCCTCGTCGGGGACGAGCTCGAATCCGAGGCCGGCGGCGTCGATGATGGCGAAGGCCATCCCACCCCACGCGACGTCGAGGGTCACGGTTCCGATGCCTTCGACCTCGACGGGTGCGTCCAAGTGATAGACGAAGGCGGGCTGGTTGACGAAGCGGACGCTGAGCACCTTGCCGTCCCGGCACTCGCAGTGCAGTTTGATCAGGCCGGCGGGTGATTCGAGGGTGAGTTCGGTGACCGGTTCCTGCATCGGGACCATCCCGGTCTCGAGGAGAACGGTTGCGACACAGATGGTGTTGCCGCCGGACATCGCAGGATATTCCTCGGATTCCATGATGACGTAGCCCATGGCGGCGTCCGGGTGTGTCGGCGGTAGTACGACGTTGACGGAGCGGATCATGGAGCCACGCGGCTCTTTGAGGAGCAGCTGCCGGATGTCGTCTCGCTTGTTCTCGAGGTAGAGCCGCTTCTGGAACATGGTGTCGCCGGGTACGTCGCCGACACCGCCCACGACGACGTTGCCGACCTCACCGCCGACATGACATCCGACGACGTTGAAAACCTTGCTGAATCGCATTGAATTTCGACTTTCTTTCTCGCCGAGCGTGCGCTCGGAGTGCGAAGTGGATGCCTGTGACGGCAGTTGTAACTCGAGTTCCCTAGTGCACTACGCCGGCGGCGGTCTCGCTGAGGCTCATGCCGTTGGTCTCGGGGGCCAGCCACTGTGACAGTCCGGCCCCGATTCCGGCGATGACGGCGGCGATCAACATGGTGACCGCGGTGCCGAGGTTCGCCATCGACCACGGCAGCAGGAACGTGCCGATGCCGGCCCCGACGCGGCTGACGGCGGCCGCGAAGCCCGTGCCGATCCCGCGGATCTCGGTCGGGAACACCTCGGCGGGATAGATCCCGGTCAGCGTGTTGTACATCGCATTGAAGAAGGAGAAGGCCAGGAACAGCGCCAACACCACCATCGGCGGCGCCCCCGCCCAGAGGCCGATGACCGCGAGCAGCGCCATGCACAGCCACTGCGGCGGCACGGTCAGCGCACGGCGGCCGAGCTTGTCGACCAACAGCACCGTGAGCACCACGGCGCCGGCGGCGACCGCGGACAGCCCGACCCCACCGGCCAGCCCTCCACTGAGCCCGTACTGGTCCAGCACGCTGTCGGCGAACGTGGCGATCGCGAAATACGGTGTGACTGCGCAGAACCAGAACCCCGCGGTGAACAACGTGGCCCGCCAGTACTGCCGGGAGAACAGCATCCCGAAACTGCCCTTGCGGGTGTCCTCGTGCTCGACATCGACCATGTCGGCGAAGCACTCCATATATTTGTGCGCGAGGGCGTGGGCCTCGTCCCGTCGGCCGACGTTCCACAGCCAGCGCGGCGACTCGGGCAGCCCGATCCGAGCGATGAGCAACACCACCGCGATGACGGTGCTCGTGCCCAGGATGACCCGCCAGCCCAGGTCGGTGTTCTCGGTCAGCAGATACCCCACCAGGTACGCGAGCATGAACCCGACATACCAGGCGATCAACGTCACGCCCATCAACCGGCCCCGCAGCCGGGCCGGAACGAACTCCGACAGCAGCGGCCAACCGACCGAGTACTCGGCACCGATCGCCACACCCATCAGCAGCCGCACCACCAACAGCTGCCAGGGCTCGTGGACGAAGAACTGCATCGCGGAGGCGATCACGAACAGCGCCATGTCGGCCGTGAACATCAGCTTGCGGCCGAACTTGTCCGAGGCCCAGCCCGCCAGCGGCGAGCCGATCAAGATGCCGAACAGCGCGCTCGCTGCGATCAGCCCCTCGGATAGTGTCGACAGGCCCAGATCGGCGGCCATCGGGCCGGTCACCGGGCCGATGATCCCGAGGACGTAGCCATCCAGGAACATCCCCCCGGTCAGCACGAGGACCAGTTTCCACAGGAAACGCCGCTTGAACGCTGCGTCGGCATGGTCTGAAACAGCGACCGTATTCTTTATTGACGACACCAGTCACTCCTCACAATCCGGAACGATGACATGGGTTTCTCCTTATTTTCTTCCGGGGTTGGGGTGTTGGGTAGGGATCTCAGCGGGACGATCTCGCCGGGATTGCGGAGCGCGACGTCGGCGTGGCGAGCAACTCCGGGATCCGGGCCGAAGGGTCTGTGTGACCTGCGCCTCACAAAGTAGGCTGTTGGGGGAGTTGTCGACAACAAGGTCTGACATTGAAACTGAAAGATGTCGTTTTGAGTTGTAACTCTCTCAACGGAAAGTGTGCGCCTGCACGCGGGAACTTGACGTGAAATTCTGCAATTCTCAGGTGGTTCAGCTCAGATCGGCGGCAATAGCACGGGCACGATGTTTACGAATTAATGACTCAGTAGCACTGCGTTGGAATAGGGTGCTTCGCCTCGGAACGTACGGGCAGGGAGTGAGGAGGAATGGGCATGGCGCTTTCCGCGGAGGACAGGGGCATGCTGGAGCGGTTGGTGGCGGCGCCGGCCACGACCCAGGCGTTGGCCTTGCGGGCCCGGATCGTGCTCGCGAGTGAAGACCAGTCGGTCGCAGAGGCGGCGCGGACCCTCGACGTCACCCGGCACACGATCATGAAGTGGCGCAGAAGGTTCGACGAACACGGAATCCACGGTCTCGGCGACCGGGCCCGACCGGGACGCCCGGTGTCCATCGGCAGCGACGCGCAGCGGGCAGTACTCGGCGTGCAGCTTCGGGAACCGGCAGACGGTGCGTGGACCACGCGCACGATCGCTGCCGAACTCGGGCTGAGTCAGACTGCGGTCAGTCGAGTCCGCCGGCTGTCGTTCACGGAGGCGCCCGATCTCATCACCCGATCGGTGCTCAACAAGTCGAGGCGGGTGGTGCTCGCTGCGGTGTTTGTGAGCGCGGCGACTCGCGTCCTGATCTTCCACGATCCGGCCTCGCCTCCCGGTGCCGCCGAAGCACGATCGCGCAGCAGCCGGACCCGCCAATGGCGGGAGGGCGTCCGTACCGTGCTGTCCGCCCGGTTCGCCTACGAGCCGCAGGTGTCCTCGGTCGAGTCTGCCGAGTCGGCGGCTGTCGGGTCGGACCTTCTCGACATGCTGGAACAAGTCGACAAGGTGGCCCCACCGGATCGACGAGTCATCATGTTGGTCGACGTGAAGCTCCCGACGCAGACCCAACGCTGGTTGTATCGGCACCCCCGGTTCAGCGTGTACGAGATAGCGCCACACCGCTGGCTGGCGCAACTGGATTCGATCACGGAAGCCCTCGACCGGCGCCAGGGCGAACAGTTGCTCACCGTGGAACACCAGGTGCGATCCTGGGCGGCGAGCGCGGAACACTCGTTCCGGTGGGTCCGGCCGCCGCGCCTCGAGGCCAAGGCGTCGGGTGCGTCCGTCCCGGCGGCCGCAGGTGGTGCCCTGCGTAGTACCCCGCCGCGGCTGGCGACTGCCGTGGTCAAGGTGCTGCGCGAGTCGATCGCGACGGGTGCGTTCGATGCCGGACAGAGGATTCTCGAAGAACCGCTCGCGGCGCGACTCGGTGTTTCCCGGGGGCCTATTCGGGACGCGCTGCAGATCCTGGCCGAGGACGGATTGGTGGCACTCGAACCGCATCGCGGTGCGTACATTCCCATCCCGACCCGCCAGGACATCTTCGACACCTATACCGCGCGTGGTCCGCTCGGGGCGTTGCTGCTGCGGCGTGTGGCTACCAAGGGCAGAACGCGGCTGGCGCCGGTCGAAGCCGCGATGGAGGACGTCGTCAGGACCGCGCGGATGGGTGACGCTCCGGCCACGGGGGATGCGGACATTCGGTGGCAGGATGCGGTAGCTCATGCCGCCGACATGCCGAGGATCGAGAAGATGTTCGTCCGCCTGTCGCTGCAGTTGCGGATGTTCGTCTCGATCTTGGGGCTGGACTACGCGTACTCCGTTGACGACATCGTCGCCGACGACACAGCCATCCTCGATGCGTTGCGGAGCCAGGACCCCGAACTGGTGACGAGCCTGTGGAGCCGCAAGATCGACAACGCGGTGTTCAACATGGTCGAGCAGTTCCGGCGTCACGAAGACGCGGGAATCCCCGACGGCAAACGAAAATAGCCGACTGCCGTCCCACGACCGCAACGTGGCGTTCGCGTCGGGGGTACGCCCACGCCACCGCCTCGGGCGGCCCGCTGCGGGAGTGAAATATCGCGTGTTGAGTCGTTAATCCGTACTGGAACCGACCGCGAGCCACCCGCCTACTCCATCACCGCGAGGTGAGATGGGCGAAAAGTCCGCCCGTTCTCGCGGGCGACGAGGATGAGCGCGCTCTGAACGCGGTGGTTCGATGGCCTATTGCCACACACTTCTGTGTAGTTATTTAAAACTCAAAACTGCATTTTCCGAACTTGAGACGTTCACCTGTTGTCGACAACTTGGTCGACCAGCATACTTTGTGAGGCGCAGGTCACAGGGATATGTGATCAGACATCGGGCGGTCACCGCACCGACAACATCCTCGAAACGCCACACACACAATCTGGAGGTTTCTTCCATGACCAGCACGAACGGTCTCGTCGAGCGGGAATTGGTACGTCTCGAATCGACCCCGGCCACGGCTCCGTACTCGGCGGCCGCGGTCCTCGGCGATCTGGTGTGGACCAGTGGAGCGCTGCCGGTCGAGGCCGACGGCACCACGTCGGAGGACTTCGCCACTCAGGTGCGCACGGCGCTGTCGAACCTGGAGACCTCGCTGCGCGCCGCCGGCGCGGACTGGTCGACGGTGCTCAAGATCAACGGCTACGTCGCCGATATCGAGAAGCTGCCCGAACTCAACAAGGTCTACACCTCGGTGGTGACCGTGCACGGCGCGCCGGCCCGCACCACGGTCGAGGTCTCCCGCTTCCGCGGCCGCACCGCGGTCGAGTTCGACGCCGTCGCTTACCGCCGATAGGGCTGAGTCGCAACATCTCTCGCCGCTCCGTCCACGAAAGGTTCACATCATGATCGACGCCACCGAGCCCGTGACATGCTCCGCGGTCACCATCGCGCCGTCGGTCGCACACCGCTCGGCTGCGCCGCCCGCTCCGAAGCCCGAGTTCCGGGTGTCTTCTTCGCTGCTGGCCGATCAGGTCTTCGAGGCTCTTCGTGGACGGATCGCGCAGGGGGAGTGGGAACCGGGCAGTCAGCTGCGGATCCGCGAGGTCGCCGAGTCGGTGGGCACCAGTGACATGCCCGTGCGAGAAGCCTTCCGGCGGCTCGAGCAGGCCGGCCTGATCGTCGTCGAACCGTATCGCGGTGCGACGGTGCGGGTCTTGAGTATCGACGAGCTCGAGCACGTGTACGACGTGCGGATCATGCTCGAACCCGAGGCCGCTCGCCAAGGTGCCGACCGCGCCGACCGTGGCGTCATCGAGAAGATGCAGCACCATTGGCTGCTGCTCCGGGACGCCGCAGAACGCGGTGACACCGTCGAAGCCGCCATCCAGGACGAGCACCTGCTCGGTGCCCTCTACGACGCCGGCGAGAACGTCGAGCTGGTCAAGGTGGTCCGCAATCTCTGGGACATCTGCCGTCCGTACAAGAACCTGTGGATCACCAACGCGCTCGAGCAGGGACTGGCCACCTGGAGTCATCTCACGGACATGCTCGATGCCGTCGAACGCCACGACAGCGCCGCCGTCTCCACCATTCTCGACCGGACCTACCGTGACGCCCGCGCCACCGTCCGGCAACTACTCGACACACAGTCAGGAAGAAACCAGTGAGGACCACCGTCGT
>NZ_JARJBD010000502.1:0-480 GCF_029269925.1 Rhodococcus sp. T2V | reverse complement strand
CGATAGCCCCGTGCAGCGCCCAGGCTGTGCGCGGGCACAGGCAGTTCCGCACCCCCGTCGATCAGGTCACCCGGCACACGCTCGACGCCCCGGTTCCGATCCCCGCAACTACACCCGCTGCACCCCGCTGACCACCTGTTGAGCGGCCGCTCGATCATTGTTGCGGAGGCGGTACGCGCGTAGCGTCGACGGTGCGGATCGAGAGAGTAATCGGATTGCGGTGAAGAGCTCGAGAAGCAGTCGTCTGCTTCGTCTGCTTCGTCTGCTCCGAGGAGGCCATCACCGGTCACCCCGCGTCGATTTGCGTGACACTCGTTCCCGCTGCGGTTCTTCCTCTTCCTCCCCGCCCCCGAAGAGGCCGCCGAGCTTGTCGCCCGCCGATTCGAGCGCGCCCTTCGTCTTCGACTTGGCGGCACCCTCGGTGCCGCCGGAGACGATCTCGGACAGCCCCTTCGGTTCGCTGCCGATCTCGAGCCGGTT
>NZ_JARJBD010000501.1:0-482 GCF_029269925.1 Rhodococcus sp. T2V | reverse complement strand
GGCGGTGGAGAAGGACACGCCCCTCACCGACCCACTCCTGTCGGCGTTGGCGTCGTCTCAGGATGTGCACGAGGTGAATCTGGTGATCCGGGCGGCCTTCGCCGACGACCAGGACGAAGACGACACCGACGACGAGAACACCGACGGGGAGGGGGCGCTCTGATGGCCCTGCACTTGCCGAAGCCGCGGACCACGAAGCCGGCGCAGCAGGCGGTCGGTCTGGACGGCCTCAAGGTGTCCGTCGTAGCGGTTGGTTGGCCTACTGGCCGCCCGATCGTCCGGAGCTCATCATGACCATACCGCGCAGCGTCGCCGACGTGTTGACCACGCACACGCTCTTCGAGGTCGAGTGCATCGACCGGATGTACCTGAACGTCTACGTCCCCGGTTTGCAGTACGCCCCAGGTCTGGTCGCCTACGTGCACCAACAGCTCGGGTTGCCGGTCGCCTCCACCGCCCCGCTCGCCAGGATCACCGACCGC
>NZ_JARJBD010000500.1:0-485 GCF_029269925.1 Rhodococcus sp. T2V | reverse complement strand
AGTGGTCAAATGGCGATTACCGTTGATGTTGAAGTGGCGAGCGATACACCGCATCCGGCGCGGATTGGCCTGAACTGCCAGCTGGCGCAGGTAGCAGAGCGGGTAAACTGGCTCGGATTAGGGCCGCAAGAAAACTATCCCGACCGCCTTACTGCCGCCTGTTTTGACCGCTGGGATCTGCCATTGTCAGACATGTATACCCCGTACGTCTTCCCGAGCGAAAACGGTCTGCGCTGCGGGACAGGAGGTCTTCGAGCAGCTCACCGACGGTTTGTCGTGGTCGTCGGGATGGTCGCAGTCCTGGTCGCCGCCGACGAAATCGGCGATCTTTCAGGCCCGGTCCCGTCTGGGATACGAGCCGGTGCGGGAGCTGTTCCGCCGTGTCGCGCGACCGCTCGCCGACGCGGAGACACCCGGATCCTGGCTCGCCGGGCGCCGGTTGGTGGCCCTCGACGGGACCTGCCTCGACCTGCCCGACACCCCGG
>NZ_JARJBD010000499.1:0-488 GCF_029269925.1 Rhodococcus sp. T2V | reverse complement strand
CGGCGGCGCGGGGTCGGCCGCCTCCGGGCGCGGGGCGTCTGTTCGGAATCGTCGCCACCGGTCTCATCACCGGTCTCGTCGTCGCCCTCGTCTTCCGCGTACTCCTCGTCCTCGTAGCCGTCCTCGGGTTCCTCGTCGCGGGCCCGCTCCGACTTCTTCTCCTTGCCGGCGCCGCCGAGGAGACCCTCACCCGACTGCAGCCGGGTGTTGAGCGAGTCGATGCGCTGACTGGCCGCGGTCACCGCGGACACCTTGAGGCCGTCCAGACCGACCGCCTGCTGCGCCGGCTTCGTGGTCCGGGGCCTGGGAAGGTGCAGGGCCATCAGAGCGCCCCCTCCCCATCCTCGAAGGCGAACTCGGCGTCGGTGTTCTCGTCCTCGTCGTCGGCGAAGGCCGCCCGGATTACCAGATTCACCTCGTGCACATCCGGAGCCGACGCCAACGCCGACAGGAGTGGGTCGGTGAGGGGCGTGTCCTTCTCCACCGCC
>NZ_JARJBD010000498.1:0-493 GCF_029269925.1 Rhodococcus sp. T2V | reverse complement strand
ATGCAAGTTTTTTTACTGACAGATTTATTTGTCAGTAAAAAATGATAAAAACTATATTTTTTAGCTAAATCTTATTTTAGAAAAGAAGAAAATATAAATAAATATCTATGAAATTTTGTTATTGTCCCTCTTTTTCCCGCGTTTTTCAAAGAATCTGTATAGGCAAAATTGTTTGACAACTTGACAAGTTGTATAGAAAACTTTATAATATAATCTATGCAAAACTTAAACAAAACAGAAAAAACACCGTGGGAGCAGATTGCCCTGTTCGACGTGCACGAGCCCTCCGCCCCGGATCCTGCTCCCGCCGAGGCCGATGAGATCGACGCGGAGCACCCGGATGTCGAGGTCCTGGCTGAGCCTGAAACCGCTGCGGCGCAACCGCCAACCCCCACAGCCGCCGGGGAAACGCCGACCGCTGCCGCGGATCCGTCGGCTGCGCCGGAGACCGGGCCGACACCACCGGGTCGGCCGGTGTGGGAGTCGCTGCCGG
>NZ_JARJBD010000497.1:0-496 GCF_029269925.1 Rhodococcus sp. T2V | reverse complement strand
GCGGCCTCGCCGGCGTCGATGTAGGAGGCGACCTTGTCGCGGTGCACCTTGGTCACGAGCGGGCCCATGTCGGAGTCTTTGGTGCCGTCGCCGATCTTGAGGGTGTTGGTGCGTTCGGTGATTTTCGCGACGAGTTCGTCGGCGATGTCGCCGACGGCGACGAGGGCGGAGATGGCCATGCAGCGTTCGCCGGCGGATCCGAAGCCGGCGTTGACCATGGCGTCGGCGGCGAGGTCGAGGTCGGCGTACGACCGATTCTTCACCATGTTCCGCACACTCAGATCCTCGATGGCGATCACTTGGTTTTCGCGCACCAGCCGAGTGGAGAGTGTGTGCAGATAATCGCGCCGCCGATCGGCGATCCGGCCATGAATCTTCGCGACCTTCAGTCGGGCCTTGGCCCGGTTCCGGGACCCCTTCTCCTTCCTGGCCAGAACCCGCTGCGCCTTCGCCAACCGCGCACGGTCCGTGCGCTCATGGCGCGGGTTGGTGATCT
>NZ_JARJBD010000496.1:0-498 GCF_029269925.1 Rhodococcus sp. T2V | reverse complement strand
AGGGTTTCATCGACGGTGCGGTGACGTTCCATGAGGTGACTCCCGATCTCACCCGGATTCTTCTGATCCTCGAGTATCACCCGAAGGGGTTGTTCGAGAGGACGGGAAACCTGTGGCGGGCGCAGGGTCGGCGAGCGCGTTTGGAGTTGAAGCACTTCGGACGCCACGTCATGACGCAGTCCGTTCTCCATCCGGACGAGATCGAGGGGTGGCGCGGAGAAATCCGGGACGGCAAGGTCGTCGAACCCGACTCACCGTGCGGTGCCAGCGCACGCGAGACATCCGCACCGACCTGACCGCCGACACAGTCGATCGCCTTGGACACCCCGTCCGGGCCGGCGATGTCGACCACCCGCTCGCGCAGGTCCTCATCCTCGGTGCAGATCACCGCGGTGCCCCCCAGCGCGAGGATGCCCTCGACAGCGGACCGACGACGGACCACATTGAGGGTCTTGAAGCCGACGTGCGCGCCGAGTTGGATGACCGACTGGCCCACGG
>NZ_JARJBD010000495.1:0-501 GCF_029269925.1 Rhodococcus sp. T2V | reverse complement strand
TTCCAATTCAGGCTGCTCGCCCCTCGGCATAGTTCCAGGCTCGGGATAGATCGATCTATGCCGACGTCGGCATAGGTCGATGACATCGGGATGCTGCCGTCCGGTCAGGCCGCCGCCGAAGCGTTCTACCGCCTCGTCGATGCCGCATATGAGCGCCGCAGCGTCGTGGTGACCAGCAACCTGCACCCGTCCGGGTTCGACACGATCATGCCGAAAACGCTCGCGACCGCCGCGGTCGACCGACTGCTCCACCGGCCAGTCCGAACTACACCTCCCCGGCACTCGCCGCGCAGGCGCGCCAGCGGCTACAGGATGCCGGTGTGAAGTACGAACTGCACGCCGCCGAAAACGATCTCGCGGACCAAGTCGTCACCCTGGCCACCGATACCGGCGCCGACCTCGTCGCACTCGGATTGCGCCGTCGATCCGCGGCAATGAAACTGCTCCTCGGCAGTCACACCCAGCGCATCCTGCTCGACGCGCCCTGCCCGGTGGTGGGCG
>NZ_JARJBD010000494.1:0-502 GCF_029269925.1 Rhodococcus sp. T2V | reverse complement strand
TTGTCCATCACCAGCACCACCGTCTCCGCGTCCGGGTAGTCCACGCACAGTAGCTCTTTGACCTGCCGGGCCCAGTCGATCTTGGTGCGCCGGGGCTGGGCATCGGCACGCCGCCATCCGGCCAGAGGCTCTGGTCCAGCAGAAGATCGAACAGGTCCCGTGCCGGACATACTCGGAGTCTTCCTTCAGATCGCGCCCCGGGCCTGCAGGGATCGGGTCACGCACGTGAGCGAGGAGCTGGTAGGGCTTCTACCACCACCGCGTAGAGCGCCGCGTGCGCCGCGGTCATGGCGACGTCCGCGATCCTGACCTCGATGGTCGGCTGCTTGTCGGAGAGCCGGACGTGCCAGTAGATCATTCCCCGGTCCATGGCGGCACCGGTTCCGATCATGGCGCCGACGATCGACTCGTACTCCTCCGCGGAATCGAAATGCGGCGGCGGTCCCACCGACGGCCACCGCGACCACATGATGTGCCGCCAGCTGTGATACCCGGTGTCGTG
>NZ_JARJBD010000050.1:0-71426 GCF_029269925.1 Rhodococcus sp. T2V | reverse complement strand
GAACCTGCCTGACACTGGTTCGGCGAACCTGCCTGACACTGGTTCGGCGAACCTGAGAGAATGGGGCACGTGACTGCAACGATCCTCGATGGCAAGGCGACCCGCGACGAGATTTTCGAAGACCTGAAGGTGCGGGTGAGCGCCCTGAAGGACAAGGGCATCACGCCCGGTCTCGGCACCGTTCTGGTGGGGGACGACCCGGGGTCGGCCGCCTACGTGCGCGGCAAGCACAACGACTGCGCGAAGGTCGGGATCACCTCGATCCGCCGCGACCTGCCCGCGGACATCACGCAGGAGAAGCTCGACGCCACCATCGACGAGCTCAACGCCAACCCCGACTGCACCGGATACATCGTGCAGCTCCCGGTGCCGAAGCAGCTCGACGAGAACGCCGCGCTCGAGCGCATCGACCCCGACAAGGACGCCGACGGCCTGCACCCGGTCAACCTCGGCCGACTGGTGCTGGGTAAGGAGGCGCCGCTGCCGTGCACGCCGCGCGGGATCCTGCACCTGCTGCGCCGCTACGAGGTCCCGATCGAGGGGGCGCACGTCGTCGTCGTCGGTCGCGGTGTCACCGTGGGCCGCCCGATCGGTCTGCTGTTCACCCGGCGCAGCGAGAACGCCACCGTCACCCTCTGCCACACCCGGACGCGGGACCTGGGAGCGGAGGTTCGGCGCGCCGACATCGTCATCGCGGCGGCGGGTGTTCCCGGGCTGGTGACAGCCGACATGGTCAAGCCCGGCGCCGCGGTACTCGACGTGGGCGTGAGCCGCACCGAGGACGGGCTGCGCGGCGATGTGGCGGCGGACGTCGCCGAGGTCGCCGGTTTCCTGTCCCCGAACCCCGGTGGGGTCGGACCGCTGACCCGCGCGTTCCTGCTGACCAACGTCGTGGAGCGGGCCGAGCGTGTCGCAGCGTCTCTCGGCTGAGGTGGCCGACTGGGGGCAGTTCGCGAAGAAGAACCTGCCGATGCTGGCAGTCCTCGTCGTCATCGTCGTGGCCGTGGTGTTCGTGCTCGCGGACCGGTGGCGGCGGGGAGCGTTCGTGTTCGGTGTCGCCACCCTGCTGGCGGCGGTGTTCCGGTTGACGATGCCGTCTGAGCGCGTCGGGCTGCTCGCGGTGCGTAGCAAGGCATTCGACGTGGGCGCGCTCGTGGCCGTCGGCGGCGCGATCGTGTGGCTGGCCGTGTCGATCGACCCGCTCGGAACCGACTGACGGTCCGAGCGGGCGTGGCCCGGCGCGGGGTCAGCGCCCGGCGCGGGCCAGTTGCATCGTCTCGGACAGCAGTTTCGCGACGGCGGCAGCCTCGGTGAGGAACCCGTCGTGGCCGTCCCGCGAGTTGAGCACCCGCAGGCCGTCGCAGGTGAGGATGTCCGCGGCGAGATCCTCCTGCAGGCGGATCGGGTACAGGCGGTCGGAGTCGACGCCGCCCACGATGACGGGTGCGGTGATCGTCCCGAGCGCCGCCGAGATGCCCCCGCGGCCGCGGCCCACGTCGTGCCGGTTCATCGCCTCGGACAGCAGCACGTACGTGCCCGGGTCGAACCTGCCGACCAGCTTGTCGGCCTGGTGCTGGAGGTAGCTCTCGACGGAGTACCGCCCGCCGCGCCACGGGTCCTCGCCGTCCTGCGGCGAGTTCGCGAACCGGGAGTCGAGTTCGCTCTCGGTGCGGTACGTGAGGTGCGCGATCCTGCGGGCGATGCGCAGTCCGGTCCGGGGGATCCGGCCGGTGTCGTGGTAGTCGCCGCCCAGCCAGTCGGGGTCGCTGGTGATGGCCTCGATCTGGGTGGTCTGCGTGCCGATCTGGTCTGCGGTGGCGCGGGCGCCGACCGCGAGAACGAGCGCCGACGCCACCTGGTCCGGGTACGTGACGGCCCACTCGAGCGCGCGCATGCCGCCCATCGAACCACCGACCACGGACGCCAGCTTCTCGATGCCCAGCAGGTCGGTGAACTTCTTCTCGGCCGCGATCTGGTCGCGGATGGAGATTTCCGGGAAGCGGCTGCCCCACGGGCGGCCGTCCTCCGCGATCGAACCGGGGCCGGTGGTGCCCCGGCAGCCACCGAGGACGTTGGTCGCGACGACGCACCACTCGTCGGTGTCGATCGGCGCGCCCGGCCCGACCATTCCGGTCCACCAGCCGGGGGAGGGGTGCTCGTCGGTGACGGGGCCGGTGACGTGGGAGTCGCCGGTGAGGGCGTGCTCGACGAGGACCACGTTGTCGCGGTTCGGGGACAGCTCGCCCCACCGCTGCACGGCGAGAGTCACGGACGGGATCACCGCGCCGTTCTCGAGCTCGAGCGATCCGATGTCGACCGTGCCGAGACGTCCGTCGGCCACGGGGAGGTTCTGCACTGCGCTCACGGTCAAGATGCCGCCGCCGTAATTCCGGACTCGATATCGGCGATGATGTCGTCGATCCCTTCGATGCCGACTGCCAGGCGGACCAGTCCGGGGGTGACGCCGCTGGCGGCCTGCTCCTCCGGGGTCAGCTGGGAGTGTGTGGTGGACGCCGGGTGGATCACCAGCGAGCGGACGTCGCCGATGTTCGCGACGTGGCTGTGCAGGGTGAGGGCGTTGACGAACTTCTTGCCCGCGTCGATGCCGCCGGCGAGTTCGAACGTCACGATGGCACCCGCACCCCTCGGCGCGATCTGCTTCGCCCGGTCGTACCACGGTGACGACGGGAGCCCGGCGTATCCGACGGACACGATCTCCGGCCGCGCCTCCAGGTACTGGGCGACGGCGGTCGCGTTGGACACGTGCCGCTCCATCCGCAGGCTCAGCGTCTCGAGGCCCTGCGCGATGAGGAACGCGTTGAACGGGGAGATCGCGGAGCCGAGGTCGCGCAGCAACTGCACGCGCGCCTTCAGGGCGTAGGCGGGCGGCCCGAGTTCGGAGTAGACGACGCCGTGATAGCTCGGGTCCGGGGTGGTGAAGCCGCTGTGCCTGCCCTGGGTCCAGTCGAACGTGCCGCCGTCGACGATGACGCCTGCGATGGCCGTGCCGTGGCCGCCGAGGTACTTGGTGGCCGAGTGCACCACGATGTCCGCGCCGTGCTCGAGCGGGCGGATCAGGTAGGGGGTGGCCACGGTGTTGTCGACGATCAGCGGGATTCCGTGCTGGTGCGCGACGCCGGAGATTCCGGGCAGGTCGAGCACGTCGTTGCGGGGATTGGAGATGGTCTCGCCGTAGAACGCCCGCGTGTTCTCCCGGACCGCGTTCTTCCACTGCTCGAGGTCGTCGGGGTCTTCGACGAACGAGACCTCGATGCCGAGCTTGGGCAGCGTGTAGTGGAAGAGGTTGTACGTGCCGCCGTAGAGGCGCGGGCTGGAGACGATGTGGTCGCCTGCCTCGGCGAGGTTCAGGATCGCGAACGTCTCGGCGGCCTGCCCGGACGACAGCAGCAGGGCGGCGACGCCGCCTTCGAGGGCGGCGATGCGCTGCTCGACGGCGTCCTGGGTGGGGTTCATGATGCGGGTGTAGATGTTGCCCGGCTCGGCCAGACCGAACAGCGCGGCAGCGTGGTCGGTGCTGTCGAACGTGTACGAGGTGGTCTGGTAGATCGGCAGCGCCCGCGCCTTGGTGGTCGCGTCGGACGTCTGCCCGGCGTGGATCTGCTTGGTCTCGAACGACCAGTTCTCGGTCATGTGCTGTCTACTCCAGTGGTCTGACGAGGCGCGACGAGGAGTTCATTCGCTTCGCGCACAGGGCTTGTCTGGGGTCTATCTACGACAACAACAACACATCATGAACCTCCGATGTCGGACCCGCGCTTGTCACCCGACTGTGTGTATGAATCAGGGAACCAGGTCATCACCCGGGGCACCCCACCGCGGTGGAGGGTTGCCGGCCAGCTAGCCGGGGCTCGTTGCTGGCACTCATGACCTCTGTCGAATCTTAGCGGCTGCGGCGAAGCGACCGGAAACGGCACCGATCAGGGCCGCGAGCAGGGGAAAGTTACCCGCCGGTAGGTGTGGGATTTCACACCCGCATATTGCGCGCCCCACGTATAGCAGTACGCTTGTCTTGTTTAAGTGCGGTCTCCCCGGCGCCCGCCGTGACCGTCTACGTTTGACAAGCGAACCGTTCGCGGACTCACTCACGAAGTGCGCCCGCAACCGTGTAACCAGGGAATCTTCCTAGGAGGACGCGAAGCACCCATGTCCAAGATCAAGGTTGAGGGCACCGTCGTCGAACTCGACGGCGACGAGATGACACGCATTATCTGGCAGTTCATCAAAGACAAACTGATCCATCCCTACCTGGATGTGAACCTGGAGTACTACGACCTCGGCATCGAGTACCGGGACGAGACCGACGACCAGGTCACCGTCGACGCGGCCAACGCCATCAAGAAGCACGGCGTTGGCGTCAAGTGCGCGACGATCACCCCGGACGAGGCACGCGTCGAGGAGTTCGGCCTGAAGAAGATGTGGCGGTCGCCCAACGGCACCATCCGCAACATCCTCGGTGGCACGATCTTCCGCGCACCGATCATCATCTCCAACGTCCCGCGACTGGTCCCGGGCTGGACGAAGCCGATCATCATCGGCCGTCACGCCTTCGGCGACCAGTACCGCGCCACCGACTTCAAGGTCCCCGGCCCCGGCAAGGTGATGATCACCTACACGCCCGAGGACGGCAGCGAGCCGATCGAGCACGAGCTGGTGAACTTCCCCGACGGCGGCGGCGTCGTCCAGGGTCAGTACAACTTCACCAAGTCCATCGAGGACTTCGCGCGCGCCTCGCTCAACTACGGCCTGCAGCAGAACTACCCGGTGTACCTGTCGACCAAGAACACCATCCTCAAGGCGTACGACGGCGCGTTCAAGGACATCTTCCAGCACGTCTACGAGACCGAGTTCAAGCCGGAGTTCGACGCGGCAGGACTCACCTACGAGCACCGCCTCATCGACGACATGGTCGCGTCGGCGCTCAAGTGGGAGGGCGGCTACGTCTGGGCCTGCAAGAACTACGACGGCGACGTCCAGTCCGACACCGTCGCGCAGGGCTTCGGATCGCTCGGACTCATGACCTCCGTGCTGCTGACCCCGGACGGAAAGACGTGTGAGGCCGAGGCCGCGCACGGCACCGTGACGCGTCACTTCCGTCAGCACCAGCAGGGCAAGCCGACGTCCACCAACCCCATCGCGTCGATCTTCGCGTGGACCCGTGGACTCGAGCACCGCGGCAAGCTGGACAACACCCCCGACGTCATCGGCTTCGCGCAGAAGCTCGAAGACGTGGTCATCAAGACCGTCGAGGGCGGCCAGATGACCAAGGACCTCGCGATGCTGGTCGGCGGCGACCAGGGCTACCTGACCACCGAGGAATTCCTCGGTGAGCTGGACATCAACCTCCAGAAGGCCATCGCCGAGCAGTAGGCTCCGACGCCGCAGCAGTACGAAACGGGACGCCCCTCACCGGGGTGTCCCGTTTCGCGTCTCCGGGACGGGTGAGTCATCTCACGGCCGCTCGCGGCGCGAAACGCGGAATCCGGGGAAGAGAATTCCGGTGTGGGTCGTTGCGCATCGAGGCGCGGTGCGCCGCGTAGTCGTATTTCTGCCTAGCCGAAAGTCCTGTTGTGAGCACTTCCACCCCGGTCCGCCCCGAGCACCTCGGTGTCATCGCGCAACATCCGTCCGTCCGCAAGCTCGCCATGATCGCGCTCGCGCTCGGCGGCTTCGGGATCGGCACCACCGAGTTCGTGGCGATGGGACTGCTTCCCGAGATGGCGTCGAGCCTCGGGATCAGCGAGCCGACGGCCGGGCACGTCATCTCGGCGTACGCGCTGGGTGTGGTCGTGGGCGCGCCGCTCATCGCCGCGCTCACGGCGCGGGTGCCCCGCAAGGCGCTGCTGATCGCGTTGATGGCGGCGTTCACGATCGGCAACGCCGCCACCGTGTTCGCACCGAACTACGGGGTGCTGATGGCCGCGCGGTTCGTCGCGGGCCTCCCGCACGGCGCCTACTTCGGCGTCGCGGCCCTGGTGGCGGCGCACCTCGCCGAGCGCGGCCAGCGGGCCCGGGCGGTCGCGCTCGTCATGATGGGCCTGTCGGTGGCCAACGTCGTCGGTGTTCCCGCCGCCTCGTGGCTGGGCCAGGCCCTCGGCTGGCGCAGCGCCTTCGCCCTCGTCGCGCTGATCGGTGTCGTGACGCTGGGCGCGATCTGGTCGTGGGTGCCCGCGCTCGCCGCCATGCGGATGACGAACCCCCTCACCGAACTCGGTGCCCTCCGCCGCGCACAGGTGTGGATGACGCTGATCATCGGCATGGTCGGGTTCGGTGGCATGTTCGCCGTCTACACGTACAATGACACGTATGCACCCCAACGCGCAACCTCTACGCGCCGTTATCTACACCCGAGTTTCGGCTGACCACTCAAAGCGGGCTCGCTCTCCTGAGGAGCAAGAGGCCGAGATCCGAGCAGTCTGCGAGCGTAATGGCTGGACAATCGCCGAAGAGGTGCTTTCGGACAACGACATCAGTGCATCGCGTCACTCACGGAAAGATCGGCCGGCGTACAGGCGGCTCAAGGAGTTGCTGCGGCCCGGCGACGTGCTCGTCACGTGGGCGGCGTCGCGAGCGCAGCGTGACCTTGAGGCATACGTCGATCTCCGCAATCTCTGCGCCGAGCGTGGGGTGCTCTGGTGCTACTCGGGCAAGGTCTATGACCTCACCGACCGCACCGACCGGATGGCCACGGGCTTCCAGGCCATCATCGATGAGGACTACTCCGACGCTGTCCGCGAGGCAGCTCTGCGAGCGCAGCGCGCCAACGCCCGGGAAGGTGTAGCGCACGGCAAGATCCCGTACGGATACAGGGCTCTGCGCAACCCCGACACGGGCACGATCGTGAAGCGCGTGCCGCATCCCGAGCAGGCTCCGATCGTCCGCGAGATCGCTCGGCGCATGTTGGCCGGGGAAGCCATGTATGCAATCGCGACCGATCTCAATCGCCGCGGCGTGCCGACAGCTCGGGCGGCAAAGCAGGGCTGGACCGCGTCGGTTATCTCTCACATGATTCGGCGCCCCGTCTACGCCGGACTTCGGGTACATAAGGGGGAGGTGACGAGCGTCGGCAATTGGGAGCCGCTCATCGAGCGCCAGGACCATGACGTCCTCGCGGCATTGCTGGGTGACCCGACCAGGCTCACGCATCGTGGCGTCGAACCGGAACACCTTCTCAGCGGCATCGCCACCTGCGGGGTCTGCGGCGGCCGCATCAGGAGAACGCGCTCAGTCCGCAAGAACAAGGCCGGTGTCGTGATCGGCGACTATGCGCAGTACTCGTGCATCAAGTTCTGCGTGAAGCGCCGGCAGGAACCCGTCGACGCGATGGTCACCGAGGTCGTGCTCACTTGGTGCGAGACGCATTCGAGCCCTGACGATCTGGCTGACCCCCAGGCGGCCGAGGCGCTCGTGCAAGCGCGCGAGCTGCGCGCTCGACTCGACAAGGTTGTTGCCAGGTATGCGGCGGGTGAGATTTCCGATGGCACGCTGGCGACTCTCGAAGCGACCCTGATGCCGCAGATTCGGGCGGCTGAGCGGCGCGGCAAGGTCGCGGTGGACCCGGTCGTCGTCGACCTGCTCGGCGCGGGTGCCCGCGCCCGCTGGGAGGGGATGTCAATGACATTGCGGCGCGTGGTCGTGGCGGCGCTTGTCTCTGTGACGATCAACAAGGCACCCCCGGGTAACACTTTTCGGCCCGAATTCCTGGACGTCAAATGGCGCCATTAGTTGGGAATACCGGATTGGGGGCCATTTCAATATAGCAGGTGTGTTGTACCTGAAACTGCAAGAGTGACAAAGGATGTGCTCGTTTTCAAATCACACAAATTTACTTCGCAATTACCAGCGGGATGCGATATTTTGACGAACGGGGGGAAACCGACCATTACGTATTAGAAAGATCGCGAGACCTGAATGACGACCATCCGTTCAATCAACAGCGCGTGCGATAATGCAGGGCCGATCTGCGAGGGGTGCGACCGGCTCGCCGTCAGGGTCGGCCTAACGCTGACCGAAGCTCATGTGAGCTGTCGCCGCGTGACGGTCACCAATTTGCTTATCGCTGCGCAGCGCATGGGCGAGCTGGTGGTTGCCGGCGCGACATCACGAATCACCAATGGTGTGGAATCTGCCGAAGTTGTCTTGTAGCCGCCTGTAAAAAACGCGAACGCCTCGATGTAATCGTCGGGGCGTTTTTTCGTCCCCTATTTGTCTTCGCCGCGCTGCTGGCTGAGCTGCGAGTGTACCGACTTCATGAACTCGACCTCGTCGAAATCGAGCGTTCGAGCCAGGGCGACGAGCTGGGGGATGTCCATGTCTCGGTCGCCTTTTTCCAGTCGTTCGACTGCCGACTTGCTTAGTCCCGCCACCGTCGCCGTCTGGGCCTGCGTCAGGCCACGAAATGCCCTGCGCGCCCGGAGCTCTGCCGATACTGCTTTTCGCGTCGCTTGGATCTCGGCCGCTCTAATGTGGTCGTCCATATTGGCGACTGTACCGCCCAAATGGTCAACTCAGCAAGAATGACACACCGACAATTATGGGCTTGCCATTTCCGCCGCCCGGACCGTACTGTCTTCCATATGGACGAACCAACTACCAATCTGGCCGAATCGGTACGGGCGACCATAGCCGCTCTGACCGAGCCAGACAAAAGCGGCGTCATACGCATGAGCAGGGAACTGCTCGCACACGTGATGGGGGTGACCACCAAGACCGTGGAGCGACGACTCGCAGGGGAGCGTGACTTCCTGCTTCGCGAACTGACGGCCATCGCCGACTACCTCGGTATACCCATCGAAGAACTCATGGGAGAGAAGCCCGACCCAGAAGAACTCGCGGGCGAGAAGCACGTAAGGAGTTGACGGCGTGAGGAATACCGCGAAGGCCGTCACGTGGACGCCGGAGATGCGGGCCTGGCTCGCCGAAGTCGTCGCCCGGATGCCCGAGCCAACCGTCCGCCAGCTCGACACCGTCAAGGACGCATTCCGGCAGGCCGCACTCGCCAAGCAGGTCTCGCATTCGCAAGCCGCATGAAAAAGCCGCCAGGTGCGCCAACACCGGACGGCCAAGTGATCGAACCACTCGAAGGGAAGATCTTGGGAAACCTTACTGCACAAGCGACCGATTCGACAGGCGACGACACGCTCTCCCTTGCAGTCCGCGTGGACACCGTGCTCGACCGCGTCGAGGTCCTCATTCACGACGGCATCTGCCGTGACTCCGCCTACCTCGACCGCGTCGGCGTTCAGTCCCTGATCGTTCAACTCGAGCGTGCACAGCTCGAACTGGACGCTCCGGTTCCCGCCCCCGTCCTCGGCGGTATCCGCGACCTCGTTGTCGACCTCTTCGAGACGGCGTCGTTCGCCGCGAACATGGGTGCCGCCCTCGCGATGGGTCTCGTGAAGGCGGCGATCAAGTGAAGGCCGCCGTCGAACTCTTCCAGTACGAGGACAACCAGATCCGCACGGTCGATCTGCCCAAGGGGCGATGGGCCGTCGCCGCCGACATCTGCAAGGCGCTCGACATCAAGGACGTCAGCGACGCCGTATCCAGGCTCGACGTAGCTGATCGGGGTACAACCCCGATCAGGTCGGGCAAGCAGAACCGCAACATGTGGATCGTCTCCGAGGGGGGCGCAACCGATCTCGTCCTCGACTCGCGAAAGCCGGAGGCCCGCAAGTTCCGCCGCTGGCTGACGCACGAGGTGTGGCCAGCCATCCGCGACACCGGCAGCTACTCAACCGCCCCGGCGCTCACCGGCCCGGCGCTCATGGCGGCCGCGCTCGTCGAGGCCCAGGCCGTGCTCGCCGCGAAGGACCAGCAGATCGCGGTGCTCGAAGCACCGGCCCGAGCATGGAACAACCTCGCCGACGCGAAGGGCAACTACAGCGTCGCCGAGGCCGCGAAGATCCTCTCGCAGGACCCCACGATCAGCATCGGCCGCGACCGGCTGTTCGACTTCATGCACAGCAAGCGGTGGATCTTCCGCTCCCGCAACCCGCGCGGAGGCTGGGAAGCACGGCAGGAACAGGTCGACACCGGCCGCCTCTACGAGCGACCGGCCCGACCGTTCCTGAACCCGAAGACAGGGGAGTACGAGCTGCCCGCACCGACAGTCCGCGTCACCGTGAAGGGGATCGCCAAACTCCACGAACTCCTCGGCGGATCCGGTCAGCTGTCGTTGGGTGGTGCCGCATGAACCAGCGGCCCCTCATCGTCCGCACTGCTTCATCAGTTCCAGTCGCCGAGCGCGGCCAACTTGTGTGTGACCTCGTGCGTGCGTGGGTTCCCGAGCTGCGTCTGCCAGAGCACCCGCTCAGTGATCGTGTGCGAGTACTGCTCGAACGTCGTGGGAACGAATCCGAACGGAGCGCGCCGAGCATCGATCTCTTGCTGCCGCTTTCGCGCCACCTCGCGGGAGAACTCCTGACGAGCGCGAGGGAACAGGAACGTCAGTCGGCCGCCCTCCCCGACGACGCCCGCATCGATCGTCATCTTCTCCCCGTCTACATCGACGGTGGCACGCACGTTGAGGGCTTCGTGCTCGCCGGAGTTGACCAGTACATAGGAGCCCGGTTCTTCCCACTGGCCTTCCCATACGACATCGTGGAGCTCGGTCTCACGCAGCTCGGACCGCTTCGAGAACGTGTTCGCTTCTTCAGCGAGTTGACGAGCATCTATTGCGATGCCGTTCGACTGTCGGGCGAGCTCGTTGGCCTCCGTGCCGAGTTGCTCCCCACGCTGCGCGATATCGCGGGCATCCTCGGCGAGCTTGTTCGACGACTTCGACTGTTTGAACGCCAAGATCCCGAAGGTCAGACCCGCGCCGCCGCCGAGAACCCCTCCGATAGCGCCGAGCCAGGCCAGGACATCGTCCACGATTCTTCTCCTTCTGCTGTTGGTTGTGGCGATCACAGCGTAGGAGATGGGCAGGTCGCGGAGGGTGCGCGCGCACCCTCCGCGACCTCAACCACCTGATCTCCGGTGGCGGCGGGTGTTTGACCCGAGGAGTTCGGTTCACCCGCGCCAGATGCGCGAAAGCTCCCCGCCGCCACCGGCTCCACCCTCTCTTATCCACACCTGTTGAGAAACGAGACTGTCATGCACGTCAATGCGTTGTTGAAGTCCGATCCGATCAAGTCCGCCAACGAGTTCCGCGCCGAGATCGAGGAGGGCAAGCGCGACTGGGTCACCGGCCTCGCGATCTGCATCATCTTCGGCCTGGTCCTCGCCGTCGTCATCTACGGATCGGCGGTGTCGGCATGAGCACCAAGTCCTTCGTCATCGCCCGATCGAACCTCGTCCGGGCAGTTGACACCGCGCTTGCCTTCTCGGGCACCGACTCCACGCTCCCGATGATCTGCGGTGTCGAGCTGTCGATCCACAAGGGGAAGCTGATCGTCGCTGCGACGGATCGGTTCCGGCTCGGGATTGTCCGGATGAGCGTCGAAGATCGGACCGGTCGCGCCGGTCGCATCGGGTTCGTCGGCCGGGATTCCGCGGTCCGGCTGTTGAAGGTGATCCGCGGTGGCCGTGGCCACCTGCGCGACGCCCCGATCGCGGTAACCGTCGAAGGCGAGCAGATCAGCTTCGCGTTCGACTTCACGACACTCGCCTTCGCCCTGCAGGATTCCGAGTTCCCCGACGTCAAAAAGCACATCGCGGCCTCACTTGCGAATGAGGGAACCTCCGAGAGGTGGGCGATGAATCCCGTCTACCTCGCCTCGTTCCAGAAGGCGATGTGGTCCCGCGGCGACAAGGCGATCATCAAGACCCCGCCCCTTCCCGCACGTCCGGTCCTTATCACGGTCGGTGAGCACTTCATCGGGCTTCAGATGCCTGTCCGCGAAACGGATCTCGATTCGAACTTCACCTCGTGGAACGACTTCCTCGCCGAGGAGGTCGAGGAGAAGGTCCCGGCGAAGAAGTCGGCACCGGCCCGGAAGGCTCCGGCGAAGAAGGCCGCACCCGCCCGGCGGGCCCCGGCCAGCAAGGCGCCTGCCACGAAGAAGGCTCCCGTCAAGAAGGCCGCGGCCCCGCGTAAGCGCACCACCCGGAAGTCGACCTCGGCGTGAACCCCAGCAATATGCCCGGCGCCGCGAAGGCGAAGGCGCGCCGACGAGTCCTCGTGCGATACGAGTACGGAACCGGCGGCCCGATCCGAACTGTCATCGGCCGGCCCCTCGTCGACGCGAACAGTGAGGGCACGTCGGTGTACCTCCGCCGAGGCCTGCTCGAACTCATCGCCGAATGGCCCCACACCAACGATTGCACGGTGAACGGCAAGTACATCGTCGAGACCCAGTTCATCAACCCGCATGCTCCGATCGCCGAGATCGTCAGCGGGGTGGAGGCGTGACGGAAACCATGGACACGACCGGGATCTGGACCGCCGCGGACTCGCGGGCACTTGACGCGTACGCCCGCCGCCAGCCGAACCGCACACCGCTGCAGCGTGACGAGCGCTTGTGGGAGCTGCTCGGCGAGCCTGAGGTGGAGCCGGAGATCGAGCTGGTGACCGGCCTGCCGCACTGCACCGAGTGTGATCGGCCGATGCGACCATTCGCCGCGCCGAAGTCGCTGTACCCCGACACCGTCGCCCGCGGCGGGCACGGGCTGTGCATCACCCACGCCAAGCACCGCCGAGACGCGGCGTCGTCATGACCGTCTACGCCGACCGAGAGCGGAACGGCTCCGACGTCCGCGTCATCCGCTACTACAACACGGTCGCGTGCGTTGATTGCACGCTCCTCGGCGGACCGCGTCGCCTGCCTGGTGACACATTCCGAACCGACGAGATCCCCACGATGCTCGACCATCTCGACCTGCACATGGTCCTCGGCGATCACGTCCCGCCGGCCGCGTTCACCCGCCTGCGGACCGAGCACGCCGACAACTTCGAAAGAGGCCCACGATGACCGAAACGAAACTCGACCCCGACTACTACACGGCCGCCCGTGATGGCGCCGGAAACATCCGCCTCAACCGCGGCAGTGGCCTGCTCGTCGCCGACGCGGACGCCACCCGCGAGGAAGTCCAGCGCTGGTACGAGCAGGCACAACGGTCCGTTGCGGCCAACCGGGACCACTGGATCCGGCAGTACAAGGCAGCCCTCGAACTCATCGACAGCGAAGCCGGCCGGTGACCGAGCATCGCGACGGCCACAACCGCATCGTCACCCGCTTCGAGGGTGTGTCTGGGCAGAAGCGCCTGATCCTCGAAGCCCACCAGCCTGGCCCGTTCGGGGTCGACACAACCGTGAGTTACGTAACCCTCTCAGCCGATGCAGCTCTCGCTATCGCTGAGGAAATCCAGACCCAGATGAAGGAGTCCCGCTGATGTCCGCCGAGGAGATCGTCCAGGACCTCGCCATGGTCGCCGCCGTGAAGACCATCGCCGGGACCGCCGAGACCGAGCTGAAGAAGGAACTGCAGGAGGAACTGCGCCGCGGCACCGTCTACGCGTACGACGACGAGGGCACGCAGCTCGGGGTTGCGACGGTCCCGAAGCCGTCGCAGCCGAAGCCCGCCGTCGCGATCGACGATGAGGCCCGCGTTCTCCCGTGGGCGGTCGAGATGTTCGGCGAGTCTGCGATGACGTACCGGCTCACCGAGCAGGGCCGCAAGTCGGTCATCGAGTACGCGCTCGCCGAGCACAAGGCCGCCGGTGAGCCCGAGAAGTTCGACAAGGTCGAGGGCATCACGGTCACCGTGCCCGCGGCGAAGGCGGCGACGCCGCGGTTCACGCCGGACAAGAAGGTCGTCGAGCTGGTGCAGGGCATGGTGAAGCGGGGGAAGCTGTCCCTCGCCTCCGTCCTCGAGCTGGGCCGCGGTGCCTCCGATGACTGAGCTGAAGACGCGGCGCCCGACCGGTGCCGTCCCGTGGCCCCTCGTTCTCGTCGAGGGCGGCGAGAAGGCGGGCAAGTCCTGGTCCATCGCCGAGCTGTCCGCATCGCCCCGCGTTGGCCGCACCCTGTGGCTCGACCTCGGCGAAGGCGCAGGTGACGAGTACGGCGCCATCCCCGGCGCCCGGTACGAACTGATCGAGCACGACGGCACATGGTCGTCGATCATGGGTCAGGTCAGTGCCGCCCGCGATGAGGCGCAGCGTGCACTCGACGCCGGTGAGAAGCCCGTCGTCCTGGCCATCGACTCGATGACTGCGGAGTGGGGCCTCCTCAAGGACTGGGTCGACGCGAAGGCTCGCCGCCGCGACGTCAACAGGAAGGCCCTCGCCCAGGACCCCGACGTCGAAGTGGAGATCACCAACGACCTGTGGAATCTGGCGACCGCACGGCACAAGGACCTGATGCGGATCCTGATGCGCTTCCCGGGCATCGTCATCATGGCGGCCCGCGGTGCTGACCAGGTGGCCATGGAGAACGGGCAGCCCACGAAGATCCGGACGTGGAAGGTGGAGGGGCAGAAAGCCCTCGCGTTTGACGCGACGGCGTGGGTTCGGATGTCCCGCACTGAGCACCCTCGGATCATCGGGGCCCGCTCGGTGCACGCCGGCATCGTGCCGGGCGAGGACAAGCCTCGCGTCATCCCGGACCTGAAGCTCGATGCGCTGATCTTCGACATCCTCAAGTGCGACCCGGCGAAGGCTCACGTGCGGGACCTCGTCTCGACGCCCGACCTCGCCGCAGTCCTCGCACTGCTTGCTGAGGTAAACGACCGCGACTCCTACACGGTTGTGTGGGAGCTGGCGCGCGACGCCGACCTCCTCGACTCGCCGGTCGACGACGCCACGCTCCGCGACGCAATGTACGTGCAGCGAGACAAGGTCCTCGCCGCCGAGGCGAAGGCCACTGAGTCGGTGACCGCATGAGCCGCTACACGGGGGCGTCGCCCCGAGTGAAGGCGATCGTCGACCGGCGGGCCGCTGGCCGGTGCGAGAAGTGCGGCAAGGCGACAGCGTCTCAGCTGCACCACCGGCGGCCGCGCGGCATGGGCGGCACTCGCCGGGAATCCACGAACGAGGCGTCGGCGCTGCTGGCGTTGTGCGAGCCGTGCCACCGCTTCATCGAGACCGCAGCCCGTGACCTGTCTCGGTCGAACGGGTGGCTCGTCCGCCAGAACAGTGACCCGCTGACAATGCCGGTCCTGTACCGCGGTCGGCGGGCGTGGCTGGATGACGCCGGTCAGGTCGATTACTGCACCCACCTGACTCGGATGATGCTGCACGACAACGTGTATGGCGACTACGAGCAGTGCGCCGACTGCGACCACCAATTCACCACAGACGGAGGACCGATATGAGCGTCGACGAACACCTGAACGAAGCGAAGCGCCGTCTCGCGCAGGCGGCCGCCGTCCGCCGGGGCGACGACCCGGATCCGCTGCACGACCTGCACACGCAGGCGACCATCATCGGCCTGGCACAGGGTCAGGCCCTCGTTGCCCTCGTCGAGGTGGTGCAGGAACTCGCTGCCGCGATGGCCCCGCGCGACTTCACCAACGTGCCGCTCGACATCATGACGCTCGAACAGGCCCGGGCAGCGGCCGACCCGTGGAGCAACCCGAACTCCTCCGCCCAAGAGAGTGCTGACCACCGCGCCGAGCAGCGCGCTCGTGCGCGCCGAGGTTGGTGGCGATCATGAGTGACACCCTCGGCCCCATCCAGCAGTGCCGATCGTGCCGTGAGCCGATCGTGTGGACGGTCACGAAGCACTCCGGCAAACGGCTTCCCGTGAACCCTGAACCGACCGAGAAGGGCGACGTCCTGGTCGAACACAGGGGCTCGGTCCTCTACTCGGGCATCGTGCTCGCCGCCTACCGAGAGCAGCAGCTGAAGGACGGCAACCCGCTCTACCTCTCGCACTTCGCAACCTGCCCCCAGTCCGCCCAGTGGAGGAAGCGATGATCACCGTGCTGCGCTGCCGCGGCATCGGCGAGCCGATGGGCGACGAGAGCATGCTCGCCAACGTTACGAAGCACCTCGACCCGGCGCGGTTCCGCGTCCGCGAAGTGCCGTGGTCAGCGCAGTACGGGCCGGTCCCGGCGCCACTCGGCTCCGCGTTCGACACATCGCTGCGCGAGGGCCGAAAGATCCTGCTCGACATGATTGCCGCCGACCCGTACCCGGTGATCCTCAAGGGCTACAGCGGCGGCGCCGCCCTCGTGGGGAACGTGGCCGCCGAGATCGCACGCGGCGAGCACCCGAGCCTCGACGTCCGCGGTGTTGGGCTGATCTCAGACCCGCTGAGTCCCAGAGTGGTCAACCGAGAAGGCTGGGGCATCGCTGGCAGCCGGTGGATCGGTGGCAGCTTCCCTGTATGGCACATGTCCGACCCTGCTGACGTAATCGCCTGTTGCCCGGTGGACTCGCCGTTGCGCACGATCGCTGACCAGACAGCGGCCATGTCCCTCGCAGACCCACGGGCGTGGGGCGCGGACCTGATCGGGAGACTCCGCGCCGGCCGCTGGCAGGCCACGATCCGCGACTGGCGCAACATCCCCGCCGTCCTGCGCACCTACGGCCAGGCGATCAACGATGCCGAGGGCTATCTGACCGGCGACCACACCTCCTACGCGCACCGCATCTACCGAGACGGTCGCACCTACACGCAGTGGCTCGCCGACCGTATCAACGAGATCAGGGAGTGACCATGAACACCACAGCCCACGTCCTCGTAGAGGTCGAGATGGAACGCGCCCGCCAGGACGACAAGTGGGGCGAGCAGAACCACCCCGACGGCACCGGCCCTGGCTACCAGAAGCACGCACACGCCGCCCGTCGGCGGTGCAAGGCGGCTGCCGAGTTCGGGCTGGTGTCGTTCAAGGACATCCTCGATGAGGAGGTCAACGAGGCCTACGCCGAGGACGACCCGGCCAGGCTCCGAGCCGAACTGATCCAGGTCGCCGCAGTCGCGGTGGCGTGGGTCGAGAAGCTCGACCGTGAGGCTGGTGAGCCGTCATGACCGACACGTTCTGGAACGGCGAGCCAGCGGCTGCCCTGCGTGGCACTGCGGTCGTCGTCGACGCACCAGAGTTCCCGCAGTACTGGGCCCGCGCCGAGGGCATTGTCGGCCAGCGCATCGCGGTCGTCCGGGTCAGCTACTGCCAGCACATCACCTACCTCGACAACCGCACCGGAAAGGGATGGTTGAAGGTCACGAAGGGCTTTGGCTCGCCGCGCTTCGGGCACGCCGACGTCCGCATCGAACCGGACTCGTTCGTCGCCGGTGGCCTGCTGCAGCCCACGATCGGCGGCACGTCATGACGCACGACTGCGGCCGGTCAATCGCGAGCGTCCTCAAGGAGATCGACGAGCTCAAGGCCGAGAACGAGCGACTAAACAGCCTCAAGCGGGCCATCGACAGCATTCGCACCGGGGGAGCGAAGTTCAAAGAAGAGCACGGATCGGCTGAAGTCCGCATCGGACCCGGCAACGTCCTTGCGCAGTTCGGAATCAGCGAGATCGACGGAATCCGGATCGAAGTCGAGAGCGGCATCAAGATCCTCGGGTTCGACGAGGACGGAAATACCAACGAGGAGATCGAGGTCGACGGCCCGCTGGTCTATTTCCACAAGGACGACCACTCGATGTTCGGATCGAAAGCCGTCATCGACGATGACGAAGACGACTGGTGGGGCGACGACGATGATTGACCAGGCCGACCTCTTCGAACCGGATCCCGATCTGGTCGAGCACCTGGCAGAGGTCGCGTTCAACGCGTGGTCGGGGGAGTGGATGGCGAAGCCTGAGTTGCTGCGCTGGAGCGACCTTCGCACCGAACCGCCGAAGGACAAGTTCCGCGCGGCCATCCGGGCCGTGCTCGTTGAGCAGGCGAAGGGGGTCGTGTGATGCGCAAGTACGCGGCGCACGAAACCCTCACGGGCAGAGTCCCGGTTGCCGCAGCAATCCTACAGGCGACCAACCCGCACCGGCCGCCCGACCGACAGTGTCCCGTGTGCGGCGAGAAGCCGCCGGCGGGCGCCGTCCGTCACATCGAATGCAGAACCACCCCCGTGCCAGAGGCGGGAAGGAAAGAGCCCTAATGCCCAAGGTCCCAGACGAACGCCATCGCACGGGCGGCGAGGTGCGCGGCAGCTTCCACGTCTCCTGGCTGCCCGACCGTGAGACGAAGGCGTTCTTCCTGGGACGCGACGTTATGCCGATCCTGTACCGGTTTCGGTCCGCATCAAACGAACTGCTCTACATCGGAGTCACCCGCACTCCACTGAACCGCTGGCACCGACACCGGTACGGCACACCATGGTTCAACAACGTAGCCCTGATCGAGTTCGAGTCGATCTCCTGGGACAGAACCGAACTCGAGGCGGCCGAGCGGCGCGCCATCGCGGCCGAGCGCCCACGGTACAACCGCGCTCACAGCCAGGCTGGAAAGGAGACCTGAAGCCATGCCACGCAAGAGGATGGTCCACCCCTCGATGTTCAACTCCGAGCAACTGGCAAAGGTCTCCATCGCCGCCGAGCGCACGTTCGAGATCATCTGGTGCTTCGGCGACGACCGCGGCCGCATCAAGGACGACGCCGCCGAGATCTGGGCGAACGGATGGATGAAGCGCCGCAAGGAATGCACCATCGACGACGTCGAGGACCACATCGATGCCCTTGTCGAGAACGGTCAACTCTGCCGCTACGCGGTCGGCGGAGACTCATTCCTGCACTCGATCTCGTGGGACGAACACCAGTCGATATCCCATCCGACGCCCTCGAAACTGCCTCCCTGCCGCGAACATCAGCCTCTTGAGTGGAAGTTCTGGTGGAAGAACAACGACACCGCTACCGATCGGTGGAGGCAGAAGGAAAAGGCTGATCAGAAGGCCAAATCTTCTCCGGAGGAACTCGGGGACGACTCCGGAGTTTCTCCGGAGAAAGGACCGATCGAGTTGGGAGGGACTCCGCCGCAGTGTAGTTCAGTTCAGTTGAGTTCAGATAAGGCTGATCTCGCGAGGGCTTCCGACCAGCCAGGGCAGGTTCGTCAGTTCGTTCGCCCGTCTCAGCGGAGACAGGCATGACAGGAGTAACAATTCCCATGAGCAGTAACCCGGTCACGATCGTTCTCGCGGGGACGAAGCCGCCGCTGTCGATGAATCAACGTCTCCACCATCAGGTGAAGGCACGCATCACCCGGGAGCTCCGCAATGAGATCCACCTGGAAGCTGTGCGTCTGCGGCTTCCGCGGGGCGTCGAGCATGCCACTGTCACGCTCCACTACCGGCCTGCCCGCAACGGGATCCGTGACGCCGACAACCTCGTAGCCACTTTGAAGCCGTGCTGCGACGCCCTCGCCAAGGGCACCCCGAAGTACCCCGGATACGGGCTCGTTGAGGACGACACGCCGCAGTGGATGACCAAACCCATGCCAGTGGTTCACCTCGCCGAGAAGGGCCGACCCGGCTCGCTCTGGCTCGAAATCACCTGGACCGACACCCCGAAGGAACTACACGCATGAGCACGAAAGAAGTGATCTACCACCAGGCGCAGTGCGACAAGTGCCAGGAGATATACGAGGGCGACGAGTACACCGCCTGGGGCGACCCCGGCATGGCCGTCGAGGACGCCACCAACAACGGCGAGTGGTTCGAGCGCACGCGGATCGTCCGGATCGAACCGCCGACGGAGGACAACCCCCACGAGCGCAGGGTCTACGAGACCGTCGAGCTGCTCTGCCGTCACTGCCAGACCTGCGATGTTTGCGGCACAGACCTGTTCGTCACCCGATCCGAGATCGACGACAACCACCTCGTCTGCGTCAACCACGAAGAGCACGAGTTCCCCGAGGCGTGGGCGACATGGGAGGACGTGCCCCTGGGTATCGGATTCCGCGGCCACGATCACCCGACGACCTGGCTCCGCGACGCCGATGGCTTCACGATGAAGGACCACGGCCCTGGAAACGTTTCGTTCCCAGCCGACCTGAACGACATCGCACCGTTCGTGCGCGCCGAGGCGGGTGATCAGGCATGAGCGCCCGCGACGAGCTCGCTGGGGTGTTGAAGGGCGCTGCGGACAGCGTCACTCTCGCCTTCCAGTTCAACATGAAGTTCTGGGGCCCCGTCGCCGACGCCGTTCTCGCCGCCGGCTACCGCAAGCCCCGCACCGTCACCACCGCCGAAGAACTCGACGCACTCCCGTTCCTGACGGTGATCCGCGACAGCGATGGGGCTGTGCATGAACGCCTCGAATGGGACTACGGCCCAGCGCTGCAGTGGACGAGGGACGGCGCACAAGACCTGCACCCCAAGCTCCCCGCGACCGTGCTCTACACACCCGTGGAGGCCGCCCCGCGATGAGCAACCACATCATCGATCAGCGGTGGAAGCGCACCGTCCAGCTGCGCATCGACAACGAACCGCAGATGCCCGACACCAAGTCCACCTACAGCGTGTACCCGACGAGCCTCTCGCTCGAGTACACGAGCGTCGACGGCAGCATCTGGAATCTCACCTCCGCCCGCGTCATCGGGCACCGGGTCCTCAAGACGGGGGAGGCCGGCAGCACCATCGCCGTCCAGTACCTGCTCCGCGCCGCCGACGGCGAGGTCCCTGCGCTGCACCCCGCCACACCAGACGCTGTGCTCGAACTGGCACAGCGGCACCAACCGCAGGGAGTCACACGATGAGCACCGAACCGATCGACCTCGACGCCGCGCAGGCTCTCGCTGACGCCGCGACGCCCGGACCGTGGGTCACCACTCCTCCGGACATGATCAGTTCCGAACTCTTCCGCTACTGGTCCATCGGCACCGAAGTGGATGGACTCCTGGAGCGGTTCACAGGAGACATCGGCGGGAACCTGACCAACACACAGGCGGACGCCGAGTTCATCGCCCAGGCCCGCACCCTCGTTCCAGCGCTGATCGCCGAAGTGCGAAAGGAGCGGGAACACCGTCGCGCACTTCAGCGGGAATGCGAACGCACAGAGTCCGAGAACCGTCACCTCGCAAACAACCTCGACGTGCAGCGCGCCGGCCGCGCCGCAGCCGAGTCCGCCGTCGCTCGGGTGAAGAAGGTGCTGAAACTCGCTGACGACGCCAACCGCACAAGGGTGACCGTCGACCTGATCGCCATCGCAGTGAAGGGACTCGACTGATGAGCGCCGAACCGATCAACCTGGACCTCATCGAGGCCAGCGCGAAAGCGGCACGCGAGGAATGGCTGACGAGCGACTACTTCGGACACGGTCGCGTCAGCTGGTACGAGGGTGTCGCTGGCGGCCTGGGCGGCGACGTGGGCGTGTTGTCCGGGCGGATGTCGCCCGAGGTGGTGCTCGCAATCGTCGCCGAGGTGCAGGAGCTGCGCGAACTGCAGTCGCGGAAAACGAACCTCGTCGAGGTGACGTCAGGCCTGGCGAAGACCGCCGCCCGGCTGACCGCCGAATCCGAGTCGCTGACGAGCCGCTGCAACGCCGTCGCCAGCGAGAATGAGGGACTGAAGAACGACGTCGAGGGACTCGAAGTCGACCTGGCGGCAGTCCGAACCGAGAGCGCCGAGCTGAATCGGAAGTGGCAGGCCGCCGAGGCGAAGCTCGCGAAGGTGAAGGAGAAGGCTGCAGAGCTTAGATGCACCGCCAACACGTGGCGTTTGCAAGGCCCGGAGCGCACGATCGCCGACAACCTGGACCGCATCATCGAGGGCGGTGCGTGATGGCACTGCATTTCCCGCTCCTGGTCAATGGCAGGACGATAGGTGCGTTCGCGGCGCAGCGGGTGGCCGGCAAATCGCACCCGGACAGCATCTGCACGTACCGGGTCGAGATCGTGCAGAACAAGACCGGCGACACACCTCGGAAGGGTGAGCACTTCTTCGTCGAGCATAGGTACGGCGACGGCGCGTTCGCGCTCGTCCAGAAGGCGATCGCCGAGGCCCCGCTGTTCCGATCCGGCCGATCCGCTGCGCCGAAGCGCGCGACCGAATACGACTTCCACGAGGTCGTGCGGTGGGCCGAGGCTGAGGGCTGGGAGCTCGTGAACATCGCGCAGCAGACTCGCCTGTCCGAGCAGCGCGAGCAGGAGAGGCAGTCGGAGGCTGCAGCAAAGGCTCGGTGGCGCAGCCGGGCAGAGGCGGCGGAAGCCGCGGTCGCCCGGGTGGAGAAGATCAGGGCGGAGGCGTTCCGCCCCGGCGACGACTGGCACAGCAAAGTAGTGCTGGAGCCCCATCTTGCCGCTGCACTCGAAGGCAGGTTGTGATGGCGCCGCTTGGATGGAAGCCGTTGAAAACGTGCTCCCACTGTGGTCGTCGTCGGCTCATCATGGCGAGCGCTTCGGGCCCACGGTTCGCCGGTGCCGGCGTCACCCACTACCTGTGCCACCCGAACAAGGGCGACGGGCCGGACTGCTACCGGCTGGTGACCATCTACAACGAGCCAATCGGATCACGGAAGGACAGTGCGCGATGAGCGGCGACGTGATCTCGCTCGACAGCCGACGCGGGCCCAGCGTCCCGACGTTCCTCTGCGAGTGCGGAAGCGCCTGGTTCAACGCCCGTGTCTGCCTCGAAGGGCGCCAGGTCACCGGCTACGGAGTGCCGATCGTCTGCGTCGAATGCGGCCGGGAGGTCACACCATGAAGCTGTTCGTCGACGACGAACGACCCGCGCCCCGCGGCTGGCTCCTCGCCCAGGACTGCCGCGACGCCCGGGAGCTGCTGCTCGTCGCGGAAGACGCCAACCACCAGATCGAGGCGATCTCACTCGACCACGACCTCGGATGCACCGGCGAGACGATCATGCCGCTCCTGTACGCGATCCAGGCCTACCGGTGGTGGCCGCGCGAGCTGTACATCCACACAGCCAACGAGGACGCCGAAGAGGTGATGCTCGGCTTCATCCGCGAGCACGCGCCCGCCGGAGTCCTCCGCGGCTACGGCTGCAACTTCTGGGGCACCGGCCCCGACACCCGAATCCAGAACTGGGAGAACCCCGCATGAGCAAGACCGCGTTCCACGACGGCAAGTACTGGCGCGTCGGAGCGATCCGCAGAAACCCCATCGCCTATGCCGAACTTCACCGGCCTGACGAGAAGTCCGTCGCCGTCCCACTGTCCAAGCTGCGTCTGGAGGAGCCGCGCCCATGATCACCGACGCCGATCACTTCTACCTCGACCGGTCAGCACGCAGCCTCCTGTCCACCCGACTGCAGGAGATCCGCGACTGGATCGTCGACGAACTCGACAACGCCATCACACGGCAGACCGCACTCGGCACCCAGGAAACCACCAGGCAGGCCCGCAGCGACGACACCGCAGACGTACTCGACCTCAACGCGTCCGACGCCGCCCACGACCTCCACGGCACCCTCCGCGTCTGGACACACCACGTCTGCACCGCCCGCAAACTGCCCTGGCCCGGCGAAGGACGCGCCCAGCACTTCGCCCGCTGGCTCGACGGCCACGTCATCGACCTCGCCCTCACCGAGCAGGCACCCGTCGCCGTCGACGAGATCACCGATGCGTGGAAGCGGGCGAAGGACGCCATCGACCCACCGCAGGGCCGAGAGTTCGCTGGCCCGTGCCAGAGTCCCGAGCAGCCGGCCGTCTCGTGCCTCGGTGTGTACGTGCGGCGTGGCACCGACGCGTGGACCTGCCGCACCTGCTCCGTTACCTGCGACATCACCGCAATGCAGGCCGATCTCCACGACCAGGTCCTTGAATACGGCTACACCGCAAACCAGCTCGCAACCGCACTGTCCCGCGAGGTCGGCGACACCGTCCCGTACGAGCGGGTTCGGAACTGGGTGCGCCGCGGCAAGCTCTCGCCCATCGATGCGGATGACGATGGAACCCAGCGGTTCAGCCTGAACGATGCGCTCACCCTGTACAACGCCACGCCGAGCCGAACAGCCCGCACAGCTTGACCACCCACAGATGCTAGGCTGACGCCGGCAGGCGCGAGAGTTATGCAGAGATGCAGCTCTCGCGCCTTTTACGTCTCACCGGGAAATCCTGTTCAGCGCAGTCGGTGAGGCTCTAACCGTCCGGGGCGCGCGTCCGGGCCCCGCATAACGCAGCTCCCTTTGAGCAGCGACGCGGTGAAAACAACGCGCACCATCTTCCGCTCGTCATACGTCACCGGCCTCGTCCGCGAACGCGAGGAACCGGAATCGAAGCACGCGCTCTGTTCCCTGGCGCAGCTGCGAGCGGATCTACTTCACACACACCAGGAGGCAGTGATGGCGAGGACATTCCCTGAAATTCGGCGCGGCACACGCGAGTACCGCGAAGTGGTCCGCATCCTCGGGCCCGAGACAATCTTCGTCGAGGACGAGAGTGTCCGGCAGATCAGCCGTCGCTGGCTCAAGGGCACGACGTTCGTCAAGGACGAGAACGGGCGGCACCTTGTCGTCGGCGACGAACTGGTGCGCAAGCGCCGGCGCATCCGCATCCCACGCGACAGCTTCCTCGCGAAGGGGGCATGACATGGCGCTCGATCGTGAAGCGGCACTCACCCTTCGCCACTTCAACCCGGCGATCAGGAACTCCGCCGCACAGGCCGCGGTCTTCGCCGCCCGTGCAGGCTTCCGCGTCCTCGTCGTCTGCGAGAACGAGACGGCGGCGCGCGAGAACCATCGGTTCGCCGCGACCCACGCCCGTGCCACAGGCGGAGCCAAGCGCATTGCGTATGGGCATGGCGACGAGACCATCGAGTTCGACAGCGGCGGCAGAGTCTGGTTCCAGTCGAACCACACACTCGACCTGGCCAGCCGCGGACTCACCCTCGACCTACTGCTCGAAGCCAGTATCTGAGGTCGACATGGACGTGATACTCGATCGCATCTTCGAGGTCATCCACCGCATCCTCGTGTGGGTGGTGACCCGATGAGTGCGTACGTACAGGGTGGTCTCATCACCGCCGTCTCACCCCTTCGGTTCCCATCGCTATACAAGGACGAGTGCGTAGTCCTTGCCCGGGCCGATGGTCTCTGGTGTGTCCGCAACGATCACGGGCACACCGAGCCCTACATCACGCGTGCACAACTGGACCTCCTCCTCACGCCTGATCGCCCTGCTGTGGCGACGGCCGGCGGGTGACGTCCACTACTGACCGCGGTCTCGGGTGGGAGCACCAGAAGCAACGTGAGCGCCTCATCAAGGACCACGTCGACGGCTCGCCCTGTTGGTGGTGCGCACTGCCGATGTTCCGCGATCGCACGAGCAACTGGGACTTCGACCCAGCCTCCGCCGATCGTGCATCGGGATCGCTCGCCGCCGACCACAGTCACGCCCGAGCCCATGGTGGAACACACAGCGACCGACTCCTGCACGGGTACTGCAACAAGTCCCGAGGAGACGGCAGCCGCGACCACCTGCGCCCCGCAGTCACCGGGCTCGACCCGATGGACACCCGCGGCGAGGACGACCCGCTTGGCATACGCCTCCTGGGCTGGCCCTGACCAGCACCGCAGCACACCCCACCCCCGAAATTATGGAGGGGGTGGGGGTCTCCTGACTGGCCATCCTCTAGTCAGGAATATCTCTCTCTGGCGTTTTTTCCACCACGCGGGCCCGCCGATCGGAGGTGATGCCACATGGCTACTCAGAAGCCACTACGCGCAGTCGCCGACGGCGAGACGGCTCCGGAGCCGCTGTCGGTGCAAGATGCGGCCAAGAGTGGATCGCACCGTGCGCTGCTGGTGGCGATGCGAGATCGGATCGCGGAGACGGTCACGAACTCGGGTTGCCCGCCGCGTGACCTGGCCTCGCTGACGAAGCGGCTGCAGGACATCGCGAACGAGATCGAGGCGATCGACGCCCGGGAGGACGACGAGTCGCCCGACAATCGTCTGCGAGCGCTGGAGACGGCATTGCGTGAGTTGGCTCCGGACCACTCGCTACTGGCAGGCACGGTCGATGACCGGTACGACGCCTCGGCCATCTGAACGGAAGCTCTCCGAAGTCGCTCGGCATCTGGTCATCCCGAAGGGGATCGTCACCTCTCAGTTCCCGCGGGTGTACAAGCGGTTGCAGGACGTCGGAGTCTCGTTCGACCGGTGGCAGCAGGGGTTCGGGCAGATCGCGCTCGGGTGCCGTGAGTCCGGAAAGTATGCGGCATCGATCGGTGGCGTGGTCGCCTCGATCCCGCGTCAGGTCGGCAAGACGTACACGGTTGGCAACCTGATCATCGGGCTGTGCCTGGAGTTCCCCGGCCTGCGGGTGATCTGGACGTCGCACCACAACCGGACGACGACGAACACTTTCCGATCGATGCAGTCGATGGTGCGGAAGAAGAAGGTGTGGCCGCATGTCGCCGCGATCCGTACCGCGAACGGTGAGCAGGAGATCGTCTTCGAGAACGGGTCGATCATCATGTTCGGCGCCCGCGAGCAGGGCTTCGGCCGTGGCATGGAAGCGATCGACATCGAGGTGTTCGACGAGGCGCAGATCCTCGGCGTGAAGGCGCTCGAGGACATGGTGCCGGCAACGAACGCCGCGAAGCACGAGCACGGTGGCCTGGTGTTCTTCATCGGGACGCCACCGCGACCCACCGACGACGGCGAATCGTTCACCAAGAAGCGGAAGAAGGCGCTCGACGGCCTGACCCTTCACCAGGTGTACGTCGAGATCTCGGCGGATCCCGACACGGACCCCGACGATCAGTCCAAGTTCGCCACGTTCAATCCGTCCTACCCGCATCGCACGCCGCTGGAATCGATGCTGCGTATGCGGGAGAACATCCCCGACGAGGATGCCTGGCGCCGTGAGGCGATGGGGATCTGGCCGGACGACGAGGACCAGGGCCCGCCGACATGGCAACTCGTCGCCCAGGACCAGTGGCGCGGGCTCGTGGACTACCCGCAACTGTTGGGGACGATCGGCGTGGGGCTCGCACGTGTCGGCGCGCATTGGGTGATCGCTGGCGCGCAGCGCACGGTCGATGACCGGATTCACGTCGAGGTCGGATACGCGCGGATGGCTTCCAACCCCGAGATGGTCGACCTGATCGGGCGCGTCGATGAGGCGATGGAGCCGTGCGCGATCGCAACGGACAGCCGCTCGCCGGCGGCGGTCCTCGAACCGCTGATGAAGACCGCCGAGATCGAGCTGATCAAGTCGACGACGAACCAGGCCGCGCTGATGGCCCAGGGGTTCGTCGACGACGCCGAGGACGGTCTGATCTGCCACGCCGATCAGCCAGCACTGCGTTATGCGGTCGAGCACGCCACCAAACGTGAGCTGCCGCGCAAGGACTGGGTCGTCGACGCGAACGGCGACCCCGGAAACGCGCCGCTGCTCGCGGTCGTGCTGGCCCGGTGGGCGCTACTCACGTTCGAGTCCCGCGTGGTCGGGGCCGCGGCCACGCCCGCGTTCGAGCGCACCACCACACACACCGGCGGGCACGCCGATTCGTTCGACGCGATGACCGTCGCGTTCTGAAGAAGGAGGTGACCATGGCGCAGACTGCGCGACCGGCCACCGAGATGGGCTACGTCAACGGCGGCGGGACCGAGTGGCAGCAGTGGGATCACACCGAGAAGGTGCCCGAGCTGCAGTGGCCCGAGTCGGTGAATGTGTTCAGCCGGATGGGTCGCGAGGACGGCCGCGCGTCCTCGGTGCTGCGCGCGATCGGGCTGCCGGTCCGCCGCACGACGTGGCGCCTGGACCAGAACGGCGCCCGCGACGAGGTGACCGAGTTCTGTGCTCGGAACCTGAGGTTGGGGATCAAGGGCTCGGACTTCGTGCCGACCACCCGCACTCGGGGCCGATTCTCGTGGCGCAGTCACCTGCAGCAGGTGCTGCTGATGCTGCAGTACGGGCACTCGATGTTCGAGCAGGTCTACCAGATCGAACCGGATGGCAAGCTCGGGCTGCGGAAGCTGGCGCCGCGGCCGCAGCGGACGATCTCGAAGATGACCGTCGCGCTCGACGGTGGGCTCGAGTCGATCACGCAGGAAGCGCCGGTCGGCAAGCTCACCGCGGCGTCGGCGATTCCGGACGGGTTCACGATCCCGGTCAGTCGGCTCGTCGCGTACGTGCACGAGCCGGACCCCGGTCAGTGGCAGGGGAACTCGATTCTCCGACCGGCGTACAAGCATTGGATTCTCAAGGACGAGTTCATGCGGACGCAGGCAGTCGCTGCGCGCCGCAACGGCATCGGTGTCCCGGTCGGTACCGCATCGAAGTCCGACGACCAGGCCGAGGTCGACCACATGGCCGACCTCGCGTCGAACTTCACGGGCGGAATGACCTCCGGCGTGGGCCTGGCCAACGGCCAGTCCCTCGATCTGCTCAGTGTGCAGGGTGTCCTGCTCGACATTCAGCAGGCGATCGACTACCAGGACAAGCAGATCGCGCTCGCTGGTCTCGCGCACTTCCTGAACCTCGACCGCGGCGGCTCGTTCGCTCTCGCCAGCGTGCTCGAGGACCCGTTCGTGGAGTCGGTGCAGACCCTCGGCGAAACGATCGCCGACATCGGCACCGCCCATGTCGTCGAGGACCTGGTCGACCTGAACTGGGGCGAGGACGAGCCCGCGCCGAAGATCGTGTTCGACGAGATCGGGTCGCGCCAGGACCTCACCGCGGCCGCACTGAAGATGCTGATCGACGCCGGAGTGATCCGCCTCGACCGCTCACTCGAGGAAGACGCGCGTCAGCGGTACGGCCTGCCCGCGAAGGACACGCCAGCCCCATCCGAGCCGTGGACGCCCGGTGGCGACCCGAGCGAAACCGAGGAGACGACCACGTGAAGGAGATGAACATGGCCATCCGCAACGGCGCTGGCGCTTCCAGCCGATCGCGCGATTGGTGCCAGATCAATGCGCAGGCTGGCGCTGCCACCGAGATCATGATCTACGGCGTCATCGGCAGCTACTGGATGGAGACCGATGCGCAGACGGTCGCCACCCAGATCAAGGCCCTCGACACAGACGAGATCGTGGTCCGGATCAACTCGCCTGGTGGCGCTGCGTTCGACGGCATCGCGATCATGAATGCTCTTCGGTCACACGAGGCGAAGGTCATCGTCTACATCGACGGGCTCGCCGCGTCGGCCGCGTCGGTCGTGGCCATGGCCGGTGACGAGATCATCATGGGCGAGGGATCGCAGATGATGATCCACGAGGCCTGGATGTACACCGAGGGCGATGCCGCAGGCCTGCGCGCCGATGCCGACCGACTCGACAAGCTGTCGGACTCGCTGACCGCGGTGTACGCCCGTCGCGCCGGTGGCGAGGTCGATGAGTGGCGTGCACTCGTCGCCGCTGAAACTTGGTTCACCGCAGAGGAAGCCGTCGCGGCCGGTCTCGCAGACCGAGTCAGCACCGACGCCGCCGTAGCCGGTGAGCTCGCCGCGGCATTCAACTTGTCGCGTTTCCGCTTCGCGGGTCGGGAACATGCCCCGGCGCCGCGAGTCCCCTCTGCCGAGGCGGTAGAGGTCACCAACAGGAAGGAGGGCGACATGCCCACCCTCAAGGAAACCCTCGCCCAGCGCCTCGGCACTGCCGCTGACGCTGACGACGCGACCGTGGTCGCCGCTCTCGACGAGGTGCTCGCCGAGCAGGCCCAGGAGCCCGCCGGTCCGGCGTCCAACCGCACCGCCGGTGAGACCACGGCCGAGCAGGTCGCGAACTACGCGAGCCAGCATGGCCTCGTGGTCGTCGACCGCGCCCAGCACGAGGACTACGTCGCTGCTGCCAACGAGGGCCGCGCCGCTCGCGCACAGCAGATCCGCGAAGGCGACGAGTCGCTCGTCGAAGCCGCCATTCGGGCTGGGAAGTTCGGCCCCGGTCGCCGCGACCACTGGCTCAACTCCCTGCGCGTTGACCGCGAGGGCGCCACCGAGGCGATCAACAGCCTCGCCTCCGGGCTCGTCCCGCTCGCCGAGGTAGGCCACGGCGTCGACCCCGAACCGACCGGCGACACCGACTTCACGTCCGTCGACAAGTTCAACAACTGGATCGAGGAGAACTGACATGGCTGCAATCCCACAGATCACCCAGGGTGGACCGAAGACCTTCATCCCCGACGAGGTTGTCCTCGGTGGCCAGCTCGTCGAGTCGATCGACAACGGTCGCGTCAAGCCTGCAGCCGCGGGCAGCTTCCGGGTCGTCGGTGTCGCGCTCACCGACGGGCAGAGCCCGGAGACCGCGCAGGGCGGCACCACGTTCGACGCCATCGGCCGCCCGATCATCAACGCGATGCCGATCCCCACGGCCGTCTCGGTCGCCTACGGCGGCACCGAGACCCGGGTGACGTACTCGGCCGCAGCGAAGTGCGGCGAGAAGCTCGTCGCGACCGCGGCGGGCAAAGTCGGCCCCGCCGGAGCAACGCCCGACGCTCGCACGATCGTCGGCATCTGCACCCAGCCCGGAGGCGTCGCCGCCAACGCGGTTGGCCTGATCCGGATCGCCTGATCCCTCACACCCACAGGAGATAACCCATGGCACCCAGGACCGTTGTGAGCGGGTCGGACGGCGCGGCACTTGCTGTCGCCGACTTCCTCGCCAACCCGCTGCTGATCCCCACCAAGCTCAAGAAGCTGCTGACCAACCAGTTCATCGCCGAAGCGCTGCTCCGCAACGCCGGCGCGAACACCTCCGGCATCTTCGCCTACACCGAGGGCGACCCGTCGTTCCTCGCCGACGACATCGACGAGCTCGCAGAGTTCGCCGAGATCACGGTCTCGAACGCGTCCCGCGGAACCCCGAAGGTCGTGTTCTCGACCAAGCGCGGCAAGGGCGTTCGCGTCACTCTCGACATGATTCGGAAGAATCAGATCGACGACGTGAACAAGCAGGTCACCGCGCTGAAGAATTCCTTCATCCGCACGAACGACCGTGCGGCGAAGGCAGTCCTCGGGAACGTCCCGACCTTCCCGGTCTCGACCGCCTGGGATGTGACCAACTCCCGGCCGCGGCGCGACATCGCCGACGCGATCTTCGAGATCTCGCAGGCCGCTCCGACGGTCGGCGAGGGCGGCAGCGACGACGAAGGCTTCGAGTTCGCAGCCGACACGATCGTCATGAACCCCGCGCTCATGCCGATCCTGATGGACAACGACGATCTGCTGAAGGTGTACCGGGGCAACATCGCCGACCAGAACATCGCCTACGTCGGTGCGCTGCCGGAGACGATCCACAACCTGCAGATCATCGTGTCGAAGGCGTGGCCGGCCGACCGTGCGCTCATCCTCGAGCGCGGCACCATCGGCTTCTACGGCGACGCTCGCCTGCTCACCTTCACCGAGCTGTACCCGGAGGGCAACGGCCCGAACGGTGGCCCGCGGGAGACGTGGCGCTCCGACGCCACCCAGGAGCGCGGCATGGCGCTCGACCAGCCCAAGGCTGGCCTGTGGCTGACCGGGCTGGTGACGCCGTGACCGAGTACGTTCTGACCGCACTGCGGTTCGACCAGATCCTCGAACGCGACGCCAACGGCCGCCCGAGCAAGGCGATCAAGCACCGGCGGGGCGATGTGATCAGCGACCTCGACGAGCAGGAAGCGCAGCGCCTGCTGAAGGCAGGTGCGATCGCCGAAGCGGTGCAGGCCGCGGACCCCGCCGACCCCGCGGACGACGACAGCGACGGCGACGACCAGGTTGGCACGCCGCCCGCCGGCGGCGATGCGCCCACCACGCCGAACCAGACGTCGGCTGACCAGCCCCGCAAGCCGCGCGTCACCGCGACCGCCGAGAAGTGGCTGGCCTACGCCAAGTCGATCGGTCTCACCGACGTCGACGGCAAGGACAAGGACGAGCTGATCGCCCTCGTCGAAGCCGCCGAGCAGAAGTGAGCTGAGGGCGCGCCGTGGCTGACTTCGTCACCGTCCCAGACGTCGTGACCGGCTGGCGCCCCCTGTCCGCCGTCGAGGGGCCCTGGGCGGCGCAGCTCATCGCTACCGCATCCAGGTGGATTCGAGATCCGAAACGGCGGCCGGACATCGCCGACGACGACCCGGACGCGCAGTTCGTCGTCATCGAGGTCGTACGTGCCGCGCTGACGGCCGCCAAGCACGCCGGGCACGTCACCTACTCGAAGACAGTAGGGGGCGTGACCCGGGCTGGCACCCTCGTCAACCCCGGGCGGTCCCTGGTGTTCACCGAGTACCACCACCAGATTCTCGGCATCTCGCGGTCGGCGAAACCATCGTGGACGTTCGGAGACTGACATGGACGAACTCGGCAGCCAGACGGTCCGCGTTATCGAGCGGATCCGCGGCAAACGTGGCGTGATGACCGAGCAGCCGGGCGACGAGTTCCCCGGCTGCTCGGTGCAGCCCGTCACCTCCATCGAAGGCGTCCCGATCGAACGTCACACCCGGTGGGAGCTGTACGCGCCACCCGGGTTCCCGGAGTCGACAGAGAACGTCCTCGATATCACCGGCATCGGTCCGCGGTTGCACGTCGACGGCGACTTGCAGACGTGGTTCGACGACGACGGATCCCCAGACCATGTCTGGGGATACCTCAAGAAGTGGGAGGGCACCTGATGGCTGATCCGAAACCAGGGACGTTCAGGTTCACGTCGAAAGACGCGAAGGCGGTGATGAACTCACCTCAGTTCCGGATGATCGTTCGACAGAACGCCAAGGTCGGTCTGAACGCGTTCCAGCGGCACGTGAATGCGCGTGGTGGCACCGGGGAGATGGCGCGCTCGGCGCACCTTGAAGACGGCAGGGGCTGGGATGGTCGGCCTATGACTCGCATCGTCGTCCCGCGGGCTGGTCGCGGCAACCCTATCGCCGCGGAGTTTGGCACCAGGCGGTCGTCGGCGGTTCACGGGTTGCGGGCCGCAATCGCTGCGATCAACCGGAAGAATAGGTGACGGATGGCTGTCGAGATCGACGAGACACTGTTTCCGGACATTCAGGAAGTGCTGATGGTGTATCTCGCCCCGGCCGGAGAGACCGATACTGAGCCACCCGTTGAGGGCGGCACTGGCATCCAGATCAATCGGGTCGGCGGCGGCAATGACGGCATCAGCGACTATCCGCGCGTGCAGATCACCTGCCACCACCCCGACCCGCGGGGCGCGTCCAAGCTCGCTCGGCAGGTCGCGAACCGGATGGAATGCATAGCCGGTCAGGCGATCTCGGTGGAGGACGAACCACGTCCGATCTGCGTCGACTCATGCCGCGTCGACACCCCGCCGGAGGCTGAGCCGTACGAGAACCCGGACGCGCGCCGCGAGGTCGCGTTCTACGCGCTCAGCCTGCAGAAGCCCTGGCGGCGCTGAGACTCACACCGAACAACCCACATACCCGAGGCCCGCGACATCCAGTGTCGTGGGCCTTCCTCATGCCCAGGAGGCATCATGGCCAGCGACATTGGACAGCTCGAAGTCTCGCGTCACCAGCGCGAACTCATCCTCAAGCCGAACCGCGCCCACATCTACGGGATGGGCATGGACATCGACCCGATCGAGTACATCACCGAAGGTTCGAGCTCCCAGCTCGCCGAACTCCCCGAGGGGGCATGGGACTTCGGTCTCCTGCTCAAGGACGACGCGATCACCCTGACCCGGGAACTCGAGAAGTCCGACATCATGGCGGTCGGCTACTCCAACCCGGTCCGGTCGGACTTCACGTCCGACGTCGCCGGACTCCAGTTCACCGGCCTGGAGGCGAACCGGTACAACATCGAGAACAACCTCGGCATGGATCTGTCGCAGATGGTCGCGGATCCGGAGACCGGTGAGATCGCGTTCGATCAGCCGGCCATCACCGCGATCCGGCAGCAGCGCTACCTGTCGCTGTCCCAGTTCAATACCGGTGAGGACCGGATCTTCCTCGGTCGCCTGTTCTACGCGGGCGAGGTTTCCGAGATGGGCGAGCAGACCCTCTCCGACGGAGAGGGGTCGCTGGTGTGGCCGACGACCGTCAACGCGACGGTCGACACCGAGCACGGTGTCTCGGTGCGCCACTACTTCGGTGGCCCCGGCTGGAACCGTGTCCTCGAGGACGCCGGATTCAAGCGCGGCGGACTGACGATCACCACCGCGTCGCTGCCCGGCGGCACCGTCAGCACGCCCTACTCGCAGACCCTGACGGTCACCGGCGGCACCGGCTCCAAGACCTGGTCGCTCGCGACCGGCACGTTGCCCGCCGGCCTGGCCCTGAACGCGTCGACGGGCGCCATCACCGGCACCCCGACCGCCGCGGGCACGTCGAACTTCACCGTCCAGGTCGTGGACAGCGTGACTCCGGGCAGCGTGCAGAAGCCGCTGTCGATCGTCATCGCTGCCTGACCGACGCCCGGCCCTCGCGCCGGGCCCGAGAACGCACTGGGCAGGCGGGGATCGGCGGTCGACCGCCTGCCCAGTGCATCTTGACCGCCACACCGACCGTCATCGAAGGAGGTCCCGTCGTGGGACACATGCGCACCATCAACAAGGCCGATTGGACACCGACACCGCTGGTGTCGCCGAAGGGCCGCCTCTACACGCCCAGCTCGTACATCGAGCACAAGCAGCTGGTCGCGTCCGGGTACGCGCCCGCACCCCAGCCTGCTCCCGCCGAGGCTGCGCCCGTCGAGCCCACTCAGGCTGCGGCGCCCGGCGCGCCACCGGTGCCTGAGGCCCCCGCGGAGTCGAGCGAGAAGCCGACCGACGACGAACCCGCCGACGCGCCGTCCGAGGCGCCTAAGACCAAGACCACCCGACGCACCACCGGAGGCGCACAGTGAGCAAGGACCTCGACAACGTGACCCAGCTCGACGACCAGAACGTCCGCAAGTATGGCGGCGAGCAGCGTGAGCGCAAGGAGCCGTTCAAGTTTCAGATCGGCGAATCGCCCACCTTCGTGGTCCAGGAGCCGGACGCCGACACCGTCATGGACATCGAGGAGGCCCGGACGACACGCCGTGTCCTGAAGCTGTTCCTCGGTGACCAGTTCGACGACCTCGCCGACTTCATCGGCCCGGAGCACCCGGACACGCTGATCGACCTCGCACGTGACATGTCGAAGCACTTCGGGCTGTTCGATGCGGAGCAGGCGGTGAACCGAGCTGACCGGCGCGGTCGCGATCGGCGCCGTGTCGGTCGTCGTCGCTGATCGATGACCAACGACAACGGGTCGGCGGCCTCGTATTTCGAGACTCTCCTCGAGGAGGCCGCCGGTCCGTTCGTCTTCTGTCTGGACGAGGACGGGCCCGAGTTGGTCGTCGAGGTGCCCGACGCGGCCGATGTCGCCGACCTCGACACCACGTCCTCTGTCCACGATCAGCTCGACCTCCTCGTCGGCGAGCACCAGGCCGACGTGATCGCCGACCACTTCGCGCGTCGGCCGATCTCCGAACTCGCCGACCTCGTCGACGACATTCGCGAGCACTTCGGGATTCTCGTCCCGCCGGACTGTGGGTGGGCGTACCTGGTCCACGAGATCGACCGCTACGGCGAGGCGATCGAGAAGGACCTGTTCACCATGCCCGGCGACGAACGGCTCTACGACTGGGTCCGCGATCACCTGAGTAATCCCTGGAACCGGCTGCTGCGGCTATTGCCCGCACTCCCGGAGGGAGGCTGGTACTACGCGGCGATCGCCGACGACGACGAGCGTGCCATGCAGCGCCTCGAGATGGAGCAGCGCGGCGAGCTGCCAAAGCCGTCGAAGCGGCCCTCGCTTGTGGGCTGGACTAACGAACGCGAGCTGCTCACCGAGGCAGTCGAGTCGCTGGGACAGATCCTGCACGGCGTGTGGGGTGCGAGCCCGAAGTTCAAAGGCAAGGGCGGTAAGCCGCCGGCGCGTCGACTGCGGCCGCAGACCGCACGTGACCGCGCCGAGGAATACCAAGCGCTCGTCGAGCACGACGACATCTCGTCGCAGCTGCTCGGCAGCCGCTACACGCGGCGCATCCAACCTCGGGAGGTGTGATCAGTGGCTGAGGCTTTTGTCAACGTTCTGCCGTCGATGAGCGGTTACTTCAAGCGGGTGCGGACCGCGATCAAGGCCAACCCGGTCCGGCATGAGATCGACGTCCGGGTCGACGAGCGCCAGCTCGCGAAGGCGAAGTCCGACCTCGATCGCGCCTCCAAGGGTGCGGCCGACGCACGGCGCCGCGAGGTAGCAGCGACCAAGGACGTCGTCTCGGCAGAGAAGGAGCTGCAGGCCCTTCGCAACCGCGGTGTCTCCGACGCCGGTCGACTCGCCGCCGCCGAGGGCAAGGTCGCCAAGGCCAAGCGCGACAGTCGGACCGCGGCCGATGCGTTGCAAGCCGCGGAGTCGAAGCGTTCGACGGCCGGCACCCGCGTCGCACGGATCGAGGCTCGGATCGACAGCAAGCGCGCCGAAGCCGAGAGTGCAACGCTGCTGCAGCGGCTGTCTGCGGGTTTCGAGAACGGTGGCCGCACGGTCGGCTCCCGGTTCGTCGACGGCATGAGCGCGACGATGAACTCGAACTCGCGTGGCAGCGAGGAGGGGCGCAGCTTCGCGGCAGGGTTCGTCTCCGCCATCGGCACCGGAATGCGGATGGCGGCAGTAGGTTTCACGGTCGCCAACGACGCGGCACGGTCGGTCATCAGAAATGTCGGGATGGCCGCCGCCGGTATCGGGCTGGCCGCACGGGTCCTGAAGGGGTTCAGCGCAGGCCTGCTCGTCAGCTCCTCCCTGCTGAAGGTGATGACCGGTGCGGGTGTCGCCAAGCTGGCCGGCCTGCTGCGACTGGCCGCCGCGGCTGCGAACATCCTCGCGCGGGACATCGGCCGGGTCACCTCGGCGCTGTTGGTCATGGCGGCAGTGTCGAAGCTGATCGGCACCCTGACACGCATCGGCCGCGCTCTGGGCATGGTGACAGTCGGGTCCGCGGTGGCGCTGGGCGCCATGTCAGCACTCGGCTCCGTCGTGGGGTCGTTCGCCACCGGTCCGCTTGTCGCGGGCCTGACGGCTGTCGCCGCAGCGATGGGAACCGTCGCAGCGGCAGCGGCGGGCATCCTCGGCCCCGCCATCGGCGTGGCGAAGATGGCGTTCTCCGGACTGTCCGATGGTGCGAAGGCGTGGGACAAGGCGCAGAAGGCTGCCAGCACCTCGTCCTCGCAGGGCGCATCGGCGATGAAGGCCGTTGAGAGCGCCAAGAAGTCGCAGGCCCGCACCGCCGAGCAGGGCGCCCGCCAGATCGTCGACGCAGAGAAGCGGGTCGTCGACGCGCAGAAGAAGGTCAAGGAGGCACAGGACGACGTCAACGACGCCCGGAAGGAGGCCAAGCGCGACGCCGACGGCTACGCGCGGACCCTCAAGGGCCTGACTCTCGACGAGAAGAGCGCAACCCTGGCCGTGGCCGAGGCCAGAAAGAACCTGCGCGAAACCAAGGGCAATCGGGACTCCGACCCCCTCGACGTGTGGCGGGCGGAGCTCGGCGTCGAGGAGGCGGAGCAGGCTCTCGAAGAGGTCAAGGCCTCGAACAAGGAGCAGCGCGCCGAGATCGCCGAAGCGCAGGCCAAGGGCATCGAAGGCTCCGACAAGGTGGTCGAAGCCAAGGGCCGCGAGGTCGACGCTCAGGAGCAGCTGCGCGAGGCCCAGGCCGATGCCGCGCAGACGCAGAAGGACGTGGCTCAGGCCAACATCGACGCCGCGGAAGCGGTGGCGGACGCCTACCAGAGCATGGCGGATGCGCAGCAGTCGGCGACCTCGGGAGACGACCCGTTCGCCGCGATGATCGGGCAGCGACTCGCACCGCTTCTGCAGGCGTTCAAGAACCTGCGTGAAGAGGTCACCGACCGCTTCAGCGGAGCGATGACCGGCTCGTTCGGCACACTTGGCGGACTGATCACCCGGCTCACGCCGAGCCTCGGTGGACTGTCCGCCACCCTGGGCAACATCGGATCGCAGATCGCGACGTCGATCTCCAGCCCGGCCGCCACGGCCGGGTGGGAGCGAATGATCGACGGATCGAACCGCTTCTTCGGCAGCCTCGCGCAGGGCGAAAGCGGTATCGGCTCCGTGTTCTCCGGGCTGATCAGCGTCCTCGGAACCGCGGCGCAGACCTTCGCAGACAGCGGAGCCGGGATCAACGGATGGCTGCTGGACCTTGGCGAGAAGCTCCGGAACATCAGCGCCGAGGACCTCAAAGCGACGTTCGCCGGGATCCGGCAGACGTTCGAGAACATCAGCACCGTCGCCGGTCCGCTGTTCTCGCTGTTCCGCGGGTTCGGTGCGGAAGCCGCGTCCGGGCTCGCGCCCGGATTCTCGGCGATGGGGCAGGCGATCCAGGACGCCATTCCTGGACTGATGGACATGGCGCGGGAACTGATGCCTGCCCTGGGTCAGGCGCTGACCAACCTGGCTCCGATCCTGCCCGGCCTGGTGGAGGCATTCCGTCCGTGGGCGGACGTTATCGCGGCGGTGGCGCCGCACCTGGCGACCATCATCGAGAAATTGGCCCCACTGGCGCCGCTGCTGCTGACGACCGTCATGGCTGTCAAGGTCATCGGTGTCGCGATCACTGCGTGGAACGCTGCCATGTTCGCCGCCTCGGTGGCGCAGGGTGTGTTCGCCGCAGCGACCGGGCGCTCCGCTGCAACGCTGGGCACCAACACGATCGCCCTGGCCGCGCACCGCGCAGCGCTGCTCATCGGAACCGCGGCGACATGGGCGTTCAACGCTGCTATGGCGGTGATGACCTCGCCGATCACGCTGGTCGTCGTCGCGATCGCCGCACTCGTCGGAGCCCTGATCTGGTTCTTCACGCAAACGGAGCTGGGCAAGGCGATCTGGGAGAAGGTCTGGAGCGGAATCACCACCGCGCTGTCCGCGGCCTGGGACTTCATCAAGGGTGTCTTCGCCAAGATCGGTGAAGTCTTCGGTGCGGTCATCGGGTTTATCCGCGACAACTGGAAGCTGATCCTGCCGATCGTGATGGGTCCACTCGGCCTGATCATCGTGCTGGTCACCACGTTCTGGGATCAGATCAAGACCATCTTCAAGGTCGCGATCGCGATCGTGATCACGGCGGCCATGCTGCTGTGGGAGGCGATCAAGGGCGTGTTCACCCTGATCGGCAACGTCGCAACCTGGGTGTGGCAGACCTACCTGCAGCCCGGGTTCGAGCTGATCAAGGCCGGACTACAGGCGCTCGGCGATTTCTTCGGCTGGGTGTGGAACTCGCTGATCAAACCCGCGTGGGATGCGCTCGGTGCTGGGATTTCGTGGGTCTACGACAATGTCCTGCAGCCGCTGTGGGATCGATTCGTTCGAGGTCTCCAGAACATCGGTGACTTCTTCGTCACGATCTGGGAGAAGTTCATCAAGCCCGCCTGGGACAAGCTCGGCGAGGGGATTTCGTGGGTCATCGACCAGGTCGTGCAGCCCGCGTGGGAGCGTTTCACGCAAGGTCTGGGCAAGATCAGGGACTTCTTCACCGAGGTCGTGAAGGGGATCGGCGAAAAGTGGGACAGCCTCAAGGGTGTCCTCGCGAAGCCGATCAACTTCATGATCAACACGGTCTGGAACGAGGGCATCCTCAAGGCCTGGAACAAGGCTGCAGGGCTGCTCGGTCTCGACCAGGCCCAGCCGCTCGCGGGCATCCCCGAGCGGGCGACCGGTGGTCCGATCTTCGGGCCCGGCACCGGCACGTCGGACGACGTGCTGATGTGGGGCTCGAACGGCGAGCACATGGTCACCACCGCGGAGGTGCAGGCGGCCGGCGGCCACAACGCGATCTACGCGATCCGCGACATGATCCTGCGCGGCATCCCGTTCGAATGGGATGGCGGGCAGATCGTTCGGCAGGTCGGCCGCGACAACCTCAACGCCTACGGCGCCCGCGTGGCGTCGAAGGGGTACGGCAACGTCGACCCGCAGGGCATGTTCGACTGGCTGCTCCCGGCCTACAAGGACGGCGGCGAGATCCGCCCGATGTGGCAGACGCAGCTCGAGAACGGCCACCGCGCCGCGAAGATGCGGAACGGCAACCCGTACACCTGGGGGTTCGAGGACTGCTCGGGGTACATGTCGATGATCGCCGACGCCATCATCAACGGCGGCGACGGCATCAGGAAGTGGGGGACCAGCTCGTTCCCCGGCGGCCAGCCGTTTGTGCCCGGGCTTGGCGAGGGCTTCTCGGTTGGTGTGCATGACGACCCGGGCGGGCCCGGCGGTGGACACACCGCGGGAACCCTGACCGGTGTCGGCCCGTACGCGACGGTCAACGTCGAGTCCGGTGGCGGCCATGGCGTCGCCTACGGCGGGCCTGCGGTCGGTGCGGATAACGCGCAGTTCGCGGGTAAGCACCCGGGTCTGTTCCACCTCGCGATCGGCGCCGACGGCGCCTTCGAGTCGGGTGGACGCGGTGGTGGATCAGGACCGTCTCCGGACGGGAAGAAGTCGTTCGTGCAGCAGAAGATCACGGACATCTTCGACTTCTTCCTGAACCCGATCAAGGCCACTATCGGTGCCGCGATCGGCACGCCCCCGCCGGAGTCGCGTGGTGTGCCGTCGAAGTTCCTCGACAAGGGCCGCGACATGACGTCGAAGTTCCTGGCCGACAAGGTCACCGGCCTGGGCGATCTGCTCGGGTCGGTCTGGGACAAGGCAAAGGGCATCGGCGGACTGTTCCGCGATCAGGGCGGATGGATCCCGAACGGGCTCTCGATCGTCCGCAACGAGACCGGCAAGCCCGAAGCCGTCCTGAACTGGGATCAGGTCCGCACTGTTGAGGACCTGATGCAGTTCATGCAGGCGAACGCGGCCGCGGCGGGCAAGTACGCCGGGGAGATCGACTGGGGCGGTGTCGGCGGGCAGATCGGGACCTCGCTGCTCGCGGAGTGGGGGAACGACCTGCTCGGCATGGCTGGGTTCTCGTCCCAGTTCGAGGGGATGCAGCTCGTCGACGAGACGGGCCGCAGTCGCTCGGATGAGGCGGGGCCACGTGATGAGGCCACGTACGACGAGAAGCCTGCCGAGTCCCCGGCGGCCGATCCTGGCGCGGGGGAGTCCGTCCCGGCGGTGGTGGAAGCGCCGGCCGCGGTCGAGGTGAAGGCGCAACCGGAGTCCGTCGTCGACGCCGTGAAGCGCGCGTTCGCGCCGTACGGCTGGAACGAGGGCGACCAGTGGGCCGCGGCCGACTGGATCGTCCAGAAGGAATCGGGTTGGAACCCGCTGGCACGCAACAAAAGTTCCGGTGCGTTCAGCCTGTTCCAGTTCCTCGGCTCGACGAAGGACCAGTACCTGCCCGACGAGAGCGAAGACCCGTACACCCAGGGCGTCGCGGGAGCGAAGTACATCCGCGACCGGTACGGCGACCCGATCGCCGCGAAGACGTTCTGGGAGAAGAACGGTTTCTACGACCAGGGCGGAATCGCCTCGGGCAAGGGCTACCTGCTCAAGGACGTCATCCGCCCCGAGCGGGTCCTCTCGCCGCGGCAGACCGAGGCGTTCGAGTCGCTGGTCCCGATGCTCGACCGGGTCCAGTCGGCCGCGACCGCACCGGGTGACGTGCTCACCGGGGCGGATCGGGCAGCGCTCGAGTACGCACCGGTCGGCGGCGGAGACAGCTGGAACTTCAACGGTGAGCTCTCGCCGGCAATGAGGAGGGAGGTCGAGATCATGGTCAACCAGCGTGAGCGCGGCCAGAGTCGTAGAGCCGAGTCCAGGAGGCGTTGGTGAACGACTCGATCACCATGATCGGGTGGAACGGGTCGCAGTACAAGCTCGGCGGCCCGACGAGGGGCAAGGTGCGGGACGCGTGGATCGAGGACGGCCTGGCCGGACTCTGGGTCCCCGCGCCCCGCACCCCGACCCGCACCTCCCGGGCATATCAGCACGGTTCGACACCGAAGGTCACGAAGATCGAGGAACGCCTCCTCGACTTCCAGGCCCGGATCGAGGGCCGCACCCGACGCGACTTCGAGAAGGCATTCGCCGAGTGGATGGCGGTGTGGTCGTACGACTACGACAACGAGGTCATCACCAAGACCGGCGACGGTCAGCGGTCGATCCGGCTCCGTCTCGACCGCGATCCGAAGATCGTCGGCCGGATGTCGATGCAGACCACCCGCATCAGCGTCGAGATGGTCGTGGTCGCCTGCTGGCCGTACCTGACGTCGGGCACCGATCCCGTCATCTGGACACCCGGCGTCGGGTCGCACACCGGCACGGTGGTCGTCGACAACCCGACCGACGTGCCGCTGTGGATGAAGTTCGAGGGCACACCGGCGACGAAGTGGATCCTGCCGGATGGCATCTCGGGCCGCACCGTCCCGATCCCGCCGCAGACCACCGGGTGGCGGGTCCAGACCCGGCAGGACTTCCAGACCATCCGCGCGGCCGGCGGCGGCTTCGAGGTGTGGAAAGCCATGCGCGGCGTGAACTTCCTACACGAGATCGCACCGGGAACCCCGCCGACCGAGATTCCGGTCGAGGTGCAGGGTTCGGCGGTTCCCGCCGAGCTGCGGATCCACCTGCCGCGCTACCACGAGATGCCCTGGGGGTGATCGTCTGTGAGCTACGACCTTGACGCTGACCTCGCGGCGATCGACGCCCAGGAGTACGAGGAGGCGGCGCTCGCGCTGCTGCGGACCCGGGTCACGATCCATGACAAGTACCTTGCGCTCGTCGGTGAGGTCGAGGGCGAGTACGACGCCTCGTGGGAGACGATGTGCAACGAGGTAGGCGAGGCGTCGTGCGGCATCGACGGACGGGATGACCTCGCGTCGTGGCTGATCGACGGCCTCTCCCTCGATCACGACATGTTCCTGGTGTTCCGCTCTCCGTGGAAGAAGGCCTGTTTCAAGGTCTACGACATCGAGTACGACGAGGACGAGCACGGCGAGGCGATCGTTCGGCCGCTGGCCCGGCACATCCTCGACGAGGCCAAACACTGGCAGTGCTGGCCAAACACGTTCGCGCCGCTGACTGTCCAGGCGCCGAAGATCGACTTCCAGTGGGGCAACTCGATCAAGGTGATCAAGGGCTACGCGCATCGGAACCTGCTGCGGCAGCAGCAACCGTTGTGGATCCCGGTCTTCGACATCTGGAACGCGGCGAACTGGCAGGCGAACTTCGACAATGCGAAGTGGCCGATGGTGATGATCCCGTACATCGAATCACGCGATGGTGTCGGCCCGTGGACCGCGCTCGGCGCACGGATGGACGACTACTGGGATCTGGTCCTCCCCACGCTCGAGGACGGCGGACTGCAACTCACCGGCGACCTGTGGGAACCCGGGGATCCGCAGCCCTGCCCGACCCACTTCATCCTCGACCGGCCGACGTTCGTGTTCGACGTCAAGAAGCGGGCCACGATCCCCGGCATCACCGGCACGATCCTCGACCCGATTCTCGACCTGCTGCGCATCTTCGGATCCGACGGCACCTCGGACACCGTCACCATTGCCGACCCGAACGACGACCCCAACAACACCGACCCGAACGGGCCGTGGGTCATCTTCCGTCGCGGCCAGCACCGCGGATTGAAGTCGAAGATGGTGATACACAAGCCAATTGAGCACTCAATCATGACGGGCGGCAAATCGCCCGACTCCATCAACCAGGGCGCCAAGCTCGTTTCGAACATCCTGCTCGGGTTGCTCGGCAGCGCTATCGGTATGCCATGGCTCACGCTCGGCATCTTCGACAAGGCTGTCGAGGACGTCATTCTCGCCTGGGCCATCGGGATCAATTACCCGCTCAAGGAGCGGATGGGGCCGTACTCGCACAAGGGCGGGTTCGAGGCCGGCGGCGGTGTCGCCGTGTCGCCGTCCGGTCTGCAAACGATCCGCGTAGGTCTGCACAAGGCACGCGGGTACGTCTCGTTCGCCGCAGATGTCGACGATGCGGCGCCTTACCGCGTCGGACTGCACATCGACGACGGCATGCGCTGCGGGTTCGAGATCAATGATCGGATCTGGCTCTCGCACATCGCTTCCGTGCGCCAGACCTGGGACCGCGCCAATCCCGACCAGCCGTGGGAGATCAACGTCGGCGACTACCGATCCGAAGAGCTGGCCGGCACCCGGGCGCTACGCGCGGCCGAAGCCCTCAGCAGCACACTGCGCCAGCACAGCAGCGCCACATAACCCAGGAGGTACCTGTGACACCAGAAGAACTACAGGCGGCCCTGCCTGCCGACATGCACCCCTACGCCTACGTGCTGATGCATCCGCCGACGAACGGCGCCGGGTCTGCGCCCGCCACGTTCGAGCCCGACGAGATCAACTCCTTGTGTCGGCACCTCGAGCGGGTGGGCTTCAGGCCTGTTGAGGAGTCGCTCGACCGGTACGACCCGCCGCAGTCCGGGCCGATCCACCCGCACAACCCGGGGCAGTGGCGGTCGAAGAAGATGCCTGAACCGAAACGTGCCGATCCCTACGCGCACATCCGTGCTCAGCTCGCCGCGCTCCCCGGCGCGGCGCAGGTCGAGTTGCTCCGGGAAGTGGTGGACGCACCCAACACGACCACGCCACCGGAGGAAGGGTCGTGACGTCACCCGACAACTTCGTTCCCGGCGGGCCGAATACCGGCTGGGACGACGTCGGCGAACTCGCCGACGACCTCGGTCGCCTGGGGATCCTCGGGCTGCTGTTCGGCGGTTTCTCCGGCATCGGTGACCTGCTCGGCAAGTTCGGGCAGGCGTTCTTCGGATCGTCGTCGAGCGGTCTGAGTGGGTTTCTGGCGGACCTGTTCGGGTGGCGGAACCAGACCGAGTCCGCGATCAGCTACGTCACTCAGGACCTGCTCGACGCCAAGGACATCATGGTGACCGAGATCATCACCCCGATGTCCGATTCGTTGGGTGGGCAGGACATCCCGTCGTTCTCCCGGCAGCTGCTGGTGCCGCGGCCGATCGTGACCGCGACAGCCAATGGCGGCGACGGAGACGGCTCGGGTGGGCAGACCGGTAGTCACCAGCACGACATCGTGTACGAACCGGTGTCGTCGCTCGAACTCCCGACCTACAAACCGGCGAACCGCACCGTCGATCTGACGTTCATCCGGGTCGACCGGAAGATGACGATCAACCGGATGAAGATGATCACCGGCCGCTACTCGTCGGGATGGTTGGGCGGGCTCGCGGCCTGGTACATGGGTGTCTACATCTGGGACCCGCAGCTGCAGAAGCTCCGCCTGATGTGGGGATCCGGTGACGTCAAGGGCACCATCTCCAGCTCCGAGCAGGAATACCGGCTGGTCTCCCCGACCACCGAGGAAGTGTCGCCGGGGCACTTGGTCGCCGTCGCGCAGCTCCAGCGCACCACCACACTCGGGTCCACTCGCACGATCGCCGCGATCCCACAGGCCGGAATCGCGCAGTCCGGCAGCGAGTTCCCCGCCGGACAGTGCGCCTACGTCAGCAATCTCGACACGCTGCCCACCGAAATCCTGCCCAGCGCACTGAACTACAACCACCGCATCCTGCCCTGGGTCGCAGTCTCACGGGCGTAACCACGACAGAGGAGATACCCATGGGCACACGCTCATACCAGGGCTACACCCGCTCGGAGAACGGGTGGCCCATCGTCGACACCGCGGAGATCGTCACCGTCACCGTGCCCGGAACCACCCAGCAGATCGAAGTCCGCCGCGGCGATGTCGCGACCGTCCTCGTCGGCTGGATGATCTGGTACCACCGCAACGTCGAACCGATCGACCGCTTCAAACCCCGCGACGACTGGGGCTTCTCCTGGGACAACGACGTCCCCAACAGCAACCACCTGTCCGGCACCGCCGTCGACATCAACGCCACCCAGTACCCGTGGACCCGGCTGACGATGCCGGCCGACCGCGTCGCAAAGGTCCGGGCCGGTCTGAAGCTGTTCGAGGGCTGCATCTTCTGGGGCCGCGACTGGGCCCGCGTCGACGAGATGCACTACCAGATCGGTGTCGACGCCGCCCGCCTGAAGGCATTCGCGGACAAGCTGAACAACGGCCACCTCGGCGTCTACGGCATCCCGCAGCCCGGCACCACTCCCGCACCCACCCCGAAGCCGGAGGTACCCGTGACAAACATCTGGGACATTCCCATCCCCACCCAGTTCGGAACGCAGATGCCCGCGTGGGAGCTGCTGTCGTGGATCGACGGCCGCCTCGTACGCACCGAGGCCGCCGTCAACGCGTCGATCGAACTGCACCGGCAGAACCAGCTGCTGCTCGCCGCCGTCCTCGACCAGCTCGGTGGGCTCGGCACCGCCGACGCACTGCTCGGCAAGGACGTCCCGAGCGGCCCGTTCCAGGGCTTCGAGCAGGGCGGCGGCCGCACCCTCTACGACCTCGCCTCCGCCCTCGCCGCCACTGCCGGGATCCCCGGCGCACTCGACAAGAAAGCAGGCAAGTAATCATGACCGCACCCGAATACGTCACCCTCGACTCCAAGGCATTCTGGCTCGATGCCCTCGATCGCGCCGGCCGATCGTTCCTGCAGAACGTGCTGGTGTTCTTCGGCGCCGGTGTCACCATCGTCTCGGTGTCGTGGACGAGCCTTCTCGGGGCGGCTGCCCTGGCCGCGCTGGTGTCGCTGATCCTCGCGGTGTCGACCGCAACGGCCGTGACGTCGGGCAACTTCCTGGTCGACCTCGCCGATCGGGCCGTCCGCACCGGAGCCGGATCGCTGGCCGCCGCGATTCCGGTCACGGGCAGCATCGTCGATATCGATTGGCCGAACTCTCTGACGATCGCCGGAACCGCCGCCCTGCTCTCCGTGCTGACATCGCTGCTGACCGAGAACCGTGGATCGGCGAAGGGTCTGCCCAGCCTGGCCCCGATCGATCCCGTCGCGGTGCCGCCGGTGATCAACCCGACCGGGAGCGTCACCGAACTCCGCGGCGAGTGATGCTGGGCACCCGCCTGGTTGCGGGCGCGTTGGGTGCCGGGCAGGTCGCGGTCGGGCTGCTGTATCTGGGCCCGTCGCAACTTGTCCGGCGTCCGTTGCCACCGGATCAGCTCAGTCTCGTCGTGTACGTCGAGAACGCCGGACCGTACTGGGTTCTCGGCTTCGTCCTCTCCGGACTGCTCCTGCTGACCGCGTCGGCCCGCAGCCGCGGCTTCGTCGTCGCCCACGGGATCGGTGTGTTCATCTGGTCGTTCTACGGCCTCGCAGTTCTTCTCGGAGCGCTGTTCTCGGTCCCGCCCACGCCGGTCCTCACCGGCACCATCGCGATGGTCGTCGCCGTAGTCAATGCTGGCCTCGCCTACGGGTGTGCTGAAAGGGGGCATCGGTGATTCATGCCGCGACAGTCATTGCCGCCGAGCCGGTATTCACCGTCGAGAACATCGGCGTCCTCACCGCGCTGATCCTGGCGGTCGCCGGTGCGATCGCCACGATCATCGGTGCGTTCTCGAAGGCGAAGCTCGACGACAAGGCCGAACTCGAGAAGGACCTGACGAAGGCCAGGGACGCTCTCGCCGAGGCGGAGGAGCAGCACGCGAGGGACATTGCCCGGTACGAGGCCAGAGTCGCGGACCTCGAGGACCGCCTCGATGCCCGTGATCGCACGATCAACAAGCTCGACCGGCTCGTCCTGGCGTTGCGTGGGTACATCGCGAGGTTGTCGCGGCACATCGTGGACCGCGGTGACGAGGTGCCGCCGCGGCCTGTCGAGATCGATCTGTAACGGAAGGATCAGTGATGCTGCAGCCATGGGGCAAGGAGCCGGCCGAGAAGGACATGGTGCTCAATGCGGCCGAGCCGTTCGTTCAGCAGGTCGACATCCTCGACCCGGAAACGAAGGAGCCGTTCGTCCCGCCCGAGGGATCGCAGGTGTACTTCCTGCTCGGGCCGAAGCCGTACACGCGCTGGGACGGCGTCCTCACCGGTGCGGTCGGCCGGTTCAAGATCCCGGCCGCGCAGACCGAGGTGATTGCGAAGAACACCGTGGTGCGGTTCTACATCAGCCACCCGGATGGCGGCGACCAGCTGCCGTACATGCTCACGCGGGGAACGGTGATCCGTAATGACTGAGCTGCCGTTCGGTGTCGCCCCGGCGGTGTCGGTTCTCCACACCACTGCAGCTCAGGTTGTCGATGGGCCAACCATTCCGGGTGCCATCGTCGTCGCCGTGCCCGGCCGTGACGGCAAGTCGATGCGGTTCGACGGTGTCGTGGCCACCTACGCCGCGCTGCCGACGTCGGGGATCGTGAAGGGCGACCTGTACTTGGTGCTCGCGAGCGGTCTCGCGTACGTGTGGGGTGGCGCCGAGTGGCCCGACGAAGTTGACGGTGTCGCCGTACTGGGTGTTACGGGCGATCCTGGTCGCGGATACACCGGCGTCACCGTCTCCGGTGACGCCTTGGTCTTCGCGGCGACCGACTCGACCACTGAGACGGTTCCGGTGCCGGCGCTGACAGCCGCGAACGGAGCCGCGGCGGCCGCCGCCGGATCGGCGGCGGCCGCTGGTGAGGCGCAGGCGACGGCGGCAGGGCACGCCCAGGACGCCGCGGACTCCGCCGCCGAGGCGGCTTCCTACGTCGGCGCTCCTGCTGACAATTCGGTCGGCACCACCCAGCTCCAGGATGACGCGGTCACGAGCGACAAGATCGACGAGAACGCGGTCACGAACACTCACATCGCGGCGGGGTCGCTCCAGCAGGATCGACTGCAGCCGACCGGGCCCTTCTCGGATGCGCTCGCGGGGAAGGCGGACCTGCAGGACGGCAAGGTCGTTACCTCGCAGCTCCCGGCGGTGTCGCTGATCAAGCCACGCCGCGTCGGCAGCCGGGCCGCGATGCTCGCCCTGACCGCCGAAGAGGGCGACGTCGCGGTCATCACCGGCACCTCCGACAAGGGCACCTACATGCTCGGTGAGGGGCCGTCGACGGACTTCGCGTCCTGGGTGGCGTTCGTCGCGCCGGACGATCTCGTGTCGTCGGTCAACGGGCAGACCGGTGTCGTTGTCCTCGGCAAGGCCAATGTCGGGCTCGGCAACGTCGACAACACCTCCGACGTCAACAAGCCGATCTCAACGGCGGTGCAGTCGGCGTTGGACGCGAAACCGGTCATCGGCACCGGTGCAACTGACGCGATGGCAGGGAACAAGACCGCGGGCGGCCTCGGCGGCGTTATGTGCGCCACCGGGCAGGGCGGGCAGATCGACTGGATTGGCACGCAGGCGCAATACGACGCGCTCTCCAGTGCAGTGAAGAACACGTGGGGATTCAAGGCGGTCATCGTCTGATGGCGTACATGATCGGAGTCGGTGGCTCCGTGTTGCCGGTGAAGAAGATCATGGTCGGCACAGGCTCCGCTGCGGTGGAGGCACAGAAGCTGATGGTCGGCACAGGCCCCGCCGCGGTGGAGGCGTGGTCAAACGGCCTGACGCTCGCCGAGACCGTGATGTCGGCAAACACCGCCGGCGGATCCACCAGCGCCGCGACGCTGCCGCCGAACCGGCAGGTCGGTGACCTGATGGTCCTCATCGTGTCCGTCTACAACGGCACCCTCACGACGCCCTCAGGGTGGACCCGCTTCGCCACCGACAGCGGCACCCGAAACCGGGTTCATGCCATCTGGCGGATCTGTGACGGCACCGAGTCGTCGACGTTGTCGATCACCGTCGGCCAGAACGATTCGACCGTGTATGGGGCGATGCTGTTCCGCAACGCTCACCCGACGTCGCCGATCAACGTCTCCGACAACGGCGGCCTCACCATCGCCAGCACGTCGCACACCTGCCCGGCGGTGACGACGACGTCACTCGCTGTCGCAGGGAAGGCCATCGTCGTTCGTGTCGCATGTACGTACGTCGATGCGGGCGACCCGGCGAACTACACCTGGCCGGGTGGGCAGACGGAGGTTGCTGACTACCAGGCCAACACCGCGGGAGACTCGACGCAGACTGTGATGGGTATCGCCGTCGCGCTGGCCGGAGCGGTGGGGTCGCAGGGGACCGTCGTGGCCACCTCGGCGGAGAACCAGCGGTGGGGAACCCTGACGTTCGTTGTATCCCCGAAGCCGTGAGCGCCGGCCAGTGTTGCATCGGCCCATAACATGACCAACTCAGCCGAGATCGCGAAAATAGAACCTGCGCGTGCAACGAATCGCCCCCACTCTCATCGCGAGAGTGGGGGCTTTTCGTGTGGTTCGGGGGACTTAGGATCGTGGGCCAGTGCACGCCGCGGGCAGCGTGCACGTCCAACTGGTCTAGCTACGTGGCGTCAAACCCGCTCATTTTCCGTGACACCCGATTCATCTTTGTGTAGGCCCAGTAGAGGCGAGGGAGAACCATTACGAAGGTGAGAAAGATGTAAGCCGTGACACCCATAGCCAATCCCGCAGTTATCCCCGTCAGGGCCCCCTCATCTGGAGTGCCCTTGTCGCCCAGGGCGAAGTTCAGCCCCACGACGAGAATCGCCGCATCAAAGGCGCAGGCGAGCGCAATCATGAAGAGGTGCGCCACGCTTTCATCGAGGCTCTCCCGATCGACCTCACGGCCGTCTCCTTCTTCGCTCCAGTCGGTGAGCTTCAGTCTGAGCGTCGATATTGAGCTGAATGCACTCAGCGTTCCGCCGGCCAGTAAAGAGACGGCAGTCAGGATGGGGACGGGAGATGCGAGCTTCCAGTCCAACAGAAGAGCCAGCAAAGTTAGCAGCGTCGGGATGCCGTAGAGAATCGCCCGTGCTGCAATGTCTGCGGGTGTCCCAGCTCGTGCAGCAAGGGTGAGACCCTTCAACTGCCCACGCAGCAAGGGGAGGAGATTGAACCTGCTCATCAGCGACCTACCATCCGCTCCACTCGATGTCGAGCTCTAGAGACTTCTGGATGCGCTCAATTGCTGCGCGGACCGATCCGAAGAACTCCCGGGGTATCGGTCTGAACTCAGCCCTGGACACTGGATATGTGAAGATGTCCGCCCACCGAGATGGGCTGATGTGCTTCACATTCCCGCGCTCGTCCCTCACGTCGACCCATGCGTCATCATATTCTTCGCCGTCAAGGTTCGCGTACTTATCGGCGAGGATCGCGGCCAGGTCTTCGCTCGCTTCGGCTTGTGTCGAACTAGGCTTCGCGCCACCCGGGAACCAGCGAGTTATAGCGTCGCGGACAGTTGCGATAGCACCAGCTTCATGCAAGCCCATCTGGATCTTGAGTGCCTTCGACCCCGGCGTTCGGCTGTTGGAAGCTCCGGTCTTTGTAAGGACCAGCTGCGTGCTCGTACCGTTCTTCAGGATCGATTCAAGCCGCTTTGGATCGTTGACGGGAATTGCTTTTGCTGACCACCAATCGAGCTTCTTGCGCTTGCCCTCAATCCCGCTCCGCGAGATTTCAGCCTCTTTGGCATCGTAGCGGGCCCAATACTTGAGCCATCGTTCCAGCGCCTTGTGCGGGCATGTACGGTTTGCGTCTTCGACCGCAAGAATGCCGCGAGTACCCGTGTCTGGAAAGATGAACGCAGCACGGTACGGTCGGACGGACTTCATCTTGGAGATGTCAACTGGTGACGCGACCTCGTCCTCGGAGAAGCCCGCGTGTGTGTAGGTCGACCGCTTGCCGTACAGGAAATCCACAATCAGATGATCCCCCCGGGTACTGACATCAATCACGCAGAGAACGGGGCGTCTTGCTTTTCGCTCGTCGTCGTCCGCCGTCTCCTCATCGCCATCGGTGGCCTCGTCCGAGACATCTGTCGCGGAATCGTTGTCATCATCGTCGGCTTCCTCGGAGGCTTTGGGAGGAGTCCCATGAACTGCTAGCCCCTTCCGCTTCGTGACTGTCGCTTCGAGGTAGTCGCGGAAGTGCACCACACCGTCTTCGGTCTTGAGCTTGAGGTTCTGAGGATCTCCGCGGCCGTTTCTCTTGATATCGAGGGCGAAAAGACGAAAACCGAAGCTCGTCATGCGGCGCTCCGAGTGACGGGCTGGCAATCCGGAACATGCTGCGTACTGTTCATAGAGTCGGCAACTACCTCTGTCGGCCAGGCTCCGAGGATGTTGGCGCATCCGTCGGGGCTGATTGCTAAAAATAACGCTCGGTCTCGAGATCATCGCACGAGAGCTCGATCTCGTTAGCGAACGGCCGGGCTGACACCTCGTGTCGAGATCGCGCAAGTATGACCTGCGCGTGCAACGAATCGCCCCCATCCCCTTCCTCGGGTGGGGGCGTTTCGTCGTCTCAGGACCGCCGAAGGTCCTGCGGTTGGCACAGCCAGTGCTGACCATTGTCGAGGTCGACTTCGATGATCGGGCGGCTCACGGCGTAGGTGCGCGTCACCGTGCCGGATTCGTTCACCACCGCTCGGTCGGGCGCGGTGAACACGACGCGGTCGCCAATCGTGAACCTCATGTGCGAAGCGCCTTCAGGTCCGTGCGCGCACCGCGGCCCGGCCGGTTGGCGTTCCATTCGTCGATCGTCTCGGCCAGCCACCCGCGGAACGTGCCGCGGGGCACTGATCCGTCATCGTTGAGCGGGCCGATCACGGCGTCCGGCGGCGGCATCTTGTACCGACTCAGGGCGCCTTCCTGGACGCCGATGCGATCGGCGACCTGGGCGCGGGACAGGTACTGCTTCGGCTTACGCATACCGGTACCGCAGCCGGTTCTGCACCTGGTAGGCGACGATCCCACCCCACACGACCCACAGGGGCCACGGTGCGGACACGATGAGCAGGACTGCCGCCGTGCTGATCGATCCGACGACGTCGTAGTTCCTCTTGAGCATCGATCCTCCTTGCTCTGCTGTCTTCCATGGTGGACGCTTGAGGGGGACCGGGGTGCTTCCTACGCCCCGGTCCGTCTCAGGTCAGCCCTTGGGCTTCCGGTGTTTGCCTCGCTTTCTCGGCTTCCGATTCTGGATTGCCATCCAGAGGTTCACGATCAGTGTTGCGATCGCGATGATCAGGCCGAGTCGGCTTTCGGTCATCCACTCACCTCCTCTCTTTTGTTGTGACCCCAACTTTACACGACGAACAATCATCAAGTCAACACTTCGGAGAAGTAAAGTAGTTCGCTGAATAGGCTGTGCCGCAATCGAAAATGCCCCCATCCTCTTCGTGAGGGAGGGGGCATTTTATGCGTTCAGCGGTCGCCGTCGACCAAAGTCGGGTGGTTAGGTCGGCGGGGGTCCATTAGGTAGTCGTGCAGACCGCTCGGTCCGTTACAGGCATTGGGGCCCCGGTTTGGCTTCCCTCCGCACCGGGGCTCTGCCACGCTAACAAATCTCGAACAGATGTGCGAAGGTTTCGGTGTGAGATCGATCGAACCTGCGCCCGATCGCTGCCCGAATGGGCACCGGCTCGCAGCGCACACCTGCCTCGTCGGCTGGGAGGTGTGCGGCTGCGACACGGCTGAGCATGGCGGGCACAGGACGTTCCACTGCCGTCGCTGCGGCGCGACGGTGCGGTGCCCGCCGTGCGCGGGTGCGCAGCCTCAACCCGACCGGTGGTCCAGCTGAGGCTGCGCGTTGATCACGCGGCCTTCGCGGCCTTCGCGACCCAGGCGCGTACCGCGTTCCCGGACGCTCCGATGCGCCGTCCCGCTTCGCGCTGCGACACGCCCGCTGCGACGTCGGCGAGGGCCTGTGCGATCTGCGCATCGGTGTACTTCGCAACGCGCGGCCGTGGCGGTGCGCCGTCGCTCGCGACGAGGGTCAGCGGTGCTTCGCACTCGTCGTCCTCGGGGTCCGCTGCGACGGGCGGCGGTGTCTCGTCGTCGCTCACCGGTGCGAGGTCTTCGTGCGAAGTTGCCTGGTCGGAGTCGGTGCGCACCTCCTCGGCACCGTCCTGCGCACCCTGCAGTTTGCGTGCGAGGTGCGACGCGAAAGGCAAGCACAACGGCGGCACAATCGTCACCAGCGCGGCTGCGAACGGTGGCAGCGGACCGGCCGGAACCATCGCATTGAGCACCGCCGCGAAGATCGACACCGCGGTGCCGGCCACAAGGAGGCTCCACGCGTACCACCGCGACTTCGCAAGCCGCATCACACCGCGCGCCGCCATCACTGCGAGGCCGTCGACGATGAGCGGCCACGCGTACGACATCAGTTCGCCATACCCGGCGCGCACTGCGAGGTCGACCAGCTTCGAGTAGCTGAGTGCGAACGCGAGGAATGCGATCACGTATGCGACGTTCGCGTCGAGGTTGCGCTTCATGCCTGGGCTCCGTTCGTGGTGTCGGTGACGAGTCGTCCATCGCTCGCGAGCTTGGCGAGGACGGCGCGGATTGATTCGATGCCGCGGCTGCGGGTGGACTCGTGGAGCGTGTGGAATCCGCCGTAACTCGGGCCGTTCAGCACCCCGTGGTTCAGCACCGTCAGCGCAACCACGTACTCGTCGTCGTCGAGGCTGTCGACGCTCATGGCGTCACGCATGCGCTGGGCGTAGTCGTAGTACTGCTGCGACAGCCGCCGCTCCTTCTCCGCTTCCTGCTCGGCGGCTTCGAGCGCGTCGAGGAGCTGCACGACGACGGGGTCGCCGTATCGGTCGGCGTTCTGTCGGAGGAAGGCGCGATACTCGGGGGTCAACTCAGGCATGGTGGGCGTCCTTGTCGTCGGCGGGGGAGTGGGCGGCATTTGATGCCATGCGGTTGGCGGCGTCCTCGTGGTCGCGCATGTCTCTCCAGGCGTTGGCGTAGGAGAACGTGTAGTTGTCGATGAGGAGGTCGATCAGTCCGGTGAGCGCCTCTCGTTCGGGCGTTCCGTACTTGAACTGGTCGCGGTAGGTGATCGCGGCTTCGAGGTCTTGGTTCGTCATCGCTGGGTGTCCTTCCGGGGTGCGATGTAGCGCTCGTACTCGTGCTGGTCGGCGTAGATGAACGTGCCGGCCTCGATGAGCCGGTCGATCAGGCCTTCGGCGGCCGCGCGCTCGGGGGAGTGGGGCGGGAACTGGTTGAGGTAGTCGAGTGCGTTCTGCAGGTGCGTCATCACGCCGCCTTCGGGGTGCGTCGGCTGAAGTGGTTCGGTCGGCAGGTGGGGCAGGGGACGGTGGGGGAGCGGTCGTCGTCGAGCAGCCAGCCGTTGTCGCAGCTGTCGCACGCTGGCGCCGCGTGGGCCTTGGGCTGTGGTGCGGGAATGGACTGCCAGGTGAGGAGGAGGCCACCGGCGTGGCGGGTGACGTTGGCCGGGTTGTGCATCGTGACGGCGTGCGCGACCAGGGCGTCGATGCCGTGGGCGTCGACCAGGTCGACGATCGCGTCCGCCTTCGCGCGGGACAGCGTGCCCCACACGGCCGGGAGGCCCTTGGCCTGGCATGCGGCTGCGAGGGGGCGGAGCCTGTCGTCGGAGATTCCACCAACCACCGACACCTCGGCCGGGGCGGTGTTGTCCGCAGGTTCCGGCGTGGAGGTCTGGTGGTGGTTTGTCTCAGTCCTTTGTGAAGAGCCAGTCCTTTGGTTACGGCCGGGATTGCCGAGGTTCGGTTCGCCGGGCGCTGGTTTTCCAGGCCCCGGTGCGGCAATGCGAACCACGTCGGGGTCGTTCGCGCCTTCGACGGGCACCTCGTAGACGGTGCAGATGGTCGAGATTCGTCCGGTGGCTGCGTCGCGGATCTTCTCGTAGACGATGTACCCGGCGTCCTTCAGCTCGTTGATTGCGGCCCGGATCGCGTCGCGACCTTCCTTGGCCACGCGTGCCAGGGATGCGGAGGTGGTGCGCCAGTCGGCGGGCTTGGAGAGGATGTAGGCGAGGACACCGCGGGCCCGAAAGCTCAATCGCTCGTCGTTGAGGGCGGCGTTGTCGAGGATCGTGAAGTGGTCTTGCTTGCGCGGGCCACGGCGTACACCGGATGCCCTGCTCGGGGTATGATCGGACAACGTTCGACTCCGTATCAGTCGGACTTCGGCCCGTCGCGAGTGACAGCTCGCGGCGGGTCTTTTGCGTGCGGGGAGGGTAGTGCGAGAAACGGCCCCAGCTGTCGGGGGATAGCTGGGGCCGTTTCGAAGTCAGCGGCTACTTGTACTGGTAGCCGGACAGATCTACTGCGTCAGGGTCCGAGGGCTTCGGCGTGAAGATCGGATCACCGGCGGCCATGATCGGGATCTGCTCGAACGTGGGTTCGCCGTTCTCGTCGAGGACCGGTTCGCCGTTATCGTCGACTATGGGGTCGCCGTCGTAAGAGCCGATCTGCTTGGCGGGGCCGTTGCCGGAGAAGTACCTGCCGGGATCAACCTTCAAAGCCTTTCCGATGCCGCTGTCGGTCGATGCGCCGGACCCGTTGCCACAAAGTGCGGTGGGGATCGTGGCCCGGGCGCACTGTGCAGCGACCTCGTCGGGAGTGTCAGCGGTCGCGACGCCGACGCCCAGGACGAGAAGTGCGGACGCGGCGAAGGCGGTGACGATAGAGCGGATCATTAGGGCTCCCTGATGGTGTGCTTTTGGATGATGTACACGTACATCAGCACGACGCTCACCGACGTCGCCGGGCTGTCGCGGTCGCTGGTGCCGCTGGCCCTGATGATCTACGGGCTGGGCATGGTCGCGGGCAATCTGATCGGCGGCGTGCTCGCCGACAGGGCGCTGATTCCCGGTCTGTTCGCCGCGATGACGGCGCTCGGGGTGGTGCTCGGCATCTTCGTGATCGCCTCGCACAACCCGTACACGGCGCTGCTGCTGGTGTTCTTCGTCGGCGCCGCGGGCGCGTCGATGGTTCCCGGCCTGCAGACCCGGCTGATGGACGTCGCCGCCGACGCCCAGACCCTCGCCGCGTCGCTCAACCACGCGGCACTCAACATCGCGAACGCGTTCGGGGCGTGGATCGGTGGCGTCGTCATCGCCGCCGGCTACGGCTACACGGCACCCGCCGCGGTGGGTGCGCTGCTCGCCGTCGCGGGCCTCGTGGTCCTCACCGTGGCCGTCGCGATGGAACGCCGCAGCGCCCGTTCGTCTCGGTAGCCGCGCTGTCGTACGCGTCCGCTACGGTGCTTGCCGTGCCACACATCATCACCACCGTCAATGTCAACGGAGTCCGCGCGGCCGCCCGCAAGGGGCTCACCGAGTGGATGGAGCGCACGGAGGCCGACGTCGTGTGTCTGCAGGAGACGCGGGCGTCGGACGAGCAGCTCGCGGAGACCCTCGCGCCCGCCCTGGAGGGCGGATGGAACCTGGCGTCCGCGGAACCGTCGTCGAAGGGGCGCAACGGCGTCGCGATCCTGTCCCGGAAGCCGGCCGACGCCGTCCGCGTCGGCCACGGTGACGAGGAGTTCGCGGCCGCGGGCCGCTACATCGAGGCGGACTTCGACGACCTCACGGTGGCGAGTCTGTACCTGCCTTCGGGGGAGGCCCAGACACCCCGGCAGGAGGAGAAGGAGCGGTTCATGGACTCCTTCGCCCGGCACCTCACCGCCACCGCCGAGGCCGCCGCCGCGGCAGGCAGGCACGTCGTCGTCTGCGGCGACTGGAACATCGCCCACACCGAACTCGACCTGAAGAACTGGAAGACGAACAAGAAGAACTCCGGGTTCCTGCCTCACGAGCGGGAGTGGATGTCCGCGCTGTTCGCCGAGGACGCGCACTGGTCCGACGTCGTGCGCCTGCTCGAACCGGACGTCGCCGGACCGTACTCGTGGTGGTCGTACCGCGGGAAGGCGTTCGACAACGACTCCGGCTGGCGCATCGACTACCAGATCGCCACCCGCGAACTGGCGGAGCGCGCCAAGCAGGCCGTCGTCGAGCGTGCCGAAACCTACGACCAGCGGTGGTCCGATCACGCGCCGGTCACCGTCCAGTACCGGTGACGGGCGGTATCTGATTCGTGTCGTCACGGCACACGTGAAAAGATCAATACTCATGTCGACCCCTGCAGCTCAGAAACCCACCGCGAAACCGCGGGTGCTCTCCGGCATCCAGCCCACCGCCGACTCGTTCCACCTCGGCAATTTCCTGGGTGCTCTGCAGCAGTGGGTGCCTCTGCAGGACGACTTCGACGCGTTCTACTTCATCCCCGACCTGCACGCGATCACGGTGGCGCAGGACCCGAAGGAGCTGCGCCGCCGCACGAAGATCGCGGCGGCACAGTTGCTGGCGCTGGGCATCGACCCCGACCGCGCCACGCTGTTCGTCCAGAGCCAGGTCCCCGAGCACGCGCAGCTGGCGTGGGTTCTCAACTGCATCACCGGTTTCGGTGAGGCCAGTCGTATGACGCAGTTCAAGGACAAGTCGTCGAAGCAGGGCAGTGAGAACGCGAGCGTCGGACTGTTCACGTATCCGGTGCTGATGGCCGCCGACATCCTGCTGTACCGCCCGCAGCGGGTCCCCGTCGGCGAGGACCAGCGTCAGCACCTCGAACTGGCCCGCGACCTCGCTCAGCGGTTCAACACCCGGTTCGGGAAGGCGTTCGTCATTCCCGAGGCCCAGATCATCAAGGGCACCGCCAAGATCTTCGACCTGCAGGATCCGACGTCGAAGATGAGCAAGTCCGGTCCGAGCCCGGCCGGCCTGATCAACCTGCTCGACGACCCCAAGGTGTCGGCGAAGAAGATCAAGTCCGCCGTCACCGACAACGAGCGGGAGATCCGGTACGACCCGCAGGCCAAGCCCGGTGTGAGCAACCTGCTCACCATCCAGTCGGCGTTGTCCGGCACCCCCGTGGAGACGTTGGTCGCCGGATACGAGGGCAAGGGCTACGGCGACCTGAAAACCGATACGGCCGACGTTCTCGCCGAATTCGTGACACCGTTGAAAGCGAAAGTGGAGGGGTACCTCTCGGACGAAGCGGAACTCGATCGTGTCATCGCGGCCGGTGCCCACCGGGCCCGTGAAGTGTCGTCGCAGACGTTGGCGGCCGTGTACGAGAAGGTAGGGTTCCTGACACCGAAGGGATAGCACTGTGGCTGACGAACCGAGTTTTCTCGACAAGCAGCGGGCAGCGCGCCCCTGGTTCGACCATCTGATGCGGGCCGCCCAGCGGTACCAGAATCAGAAGGGTGACTACTACGCGGCGGGTATCACGTATTTCAGTGTGCTCGCACTGATTCCGATCCTGATGGTCGCGTTCGCCATCGCCGGTTTCGTGCTCGCCGGGCAGCCGGAGTTGCTGCAGGAACTGCAGGACGGCATCACGAAGAACGTGCCCGGAAGCCTCGGTGACACGCTCAACACCATCATCGATTCGGCGATCGCATCCCGCGCCAGCGTGGGTGTCCTCGGTCTGCTCGGTGCCGCCTACGCCGGACTGGGGTGGATGGCGAACCTGCGCGACGCGCTCACGGCGATGTGGGAGAGCCAGCGCGACTCGAAGGGATTCGTGCGCACCAAGCTCGGCGACGCGGGCGCTCTGCTCGGGCTGGGCCTGGCGATGATCGTCTCGATCGGATCGTCCGCGCTGAGCAGCGGTCCGGTGGCCCGCACGGTCGTCGAGGTGCTCAACCTCGACGAGGTGACCGGCGTCGACGCCGGACTGCGCGCACTGTCGACCGTGCTCTCGCTGGTCGCGACGTGGGCGGTGTTCGCCTGGGTGATCGCCCGATTGCCCCGGGAGCCCGTGACGTTCCGCAGTGCGATCAAGGCGGCCCTGCTCGCGGCCGTGGTGTTCGAGATCTTCAAGCAGGTCGGTGCCATCTATCTCACTGCGGTCACCGCGGGTCCGGCAGGAGTGGCGTTCGGCCCGATCATCGGTCTGCTCGTGTTCATCTACCTGACCTGCCGGATGCTGCTCTTCTCGACGGCGTGGGCGGCGACCACCAGGGCCAGCATGGCGCTCGCGTTCGTGCCGCCGCCGGATCCGGCCGTCATCACCCCGCGGATCGAGGTCCACGAGGGTCCGGGTGTGCGTGGGGGACTCGCCCTGGTCGGTGTGGGGGCCCTCGCCGCGCTCGGGTTGTCCGGACTGTTCACCCGCAACAAGCGCTGATCGGGGAGCGTCAGCGCCTGCGGGACAGCCGGCGTGCGCAGAGCACCAGCACGAGGACGACGGCCGCCCCGACGATCCCCACCCCTGCCCGCAGGGCCAGCGTGTTGTCGGGATGGTCGGAACCGGAGGCGACGACGGAACTCGTGGCAGCGGCCGAATCCTGTTGCGGCGGTGCGGCGAGCACCGCGGACGAGCCGTCCTCGGCCGGGTACAGGTCCTCCAGCGAACCCACCCTTGTGTCGCGGTCGAGGGCGAAACCGTAGTCCAGCAGTCGCGCTGCCTGTTCCCACGGGCGGATCGGCTGCGCCTCGGCTCCCATCAGCGTCACCATCAGGCGGCGGCCGTCGTGGTCGGCGCCGCCGACGTACGTGTGGCGCGCATCGTCGGTGAATCCGGTCTTGCCGCCCAGCGCGCCCGGGTAGTTGTAGAGCAGTTGATTGTCGTTGGCGAGCGCGAACGGCGGCCGGTCCTGGTCTTCCGGGATCGCGGGATCCTTCGGGAAGCCCGGGAACTGAACGGTTTCCGTGGAGATCAGCTCCGCGAACGTCGGGTTCTTCATCGCGTTGTGGAAGATCAGCGCGAGGTCGTACGACGAACTGCTCATGCCGGGACCGTCGAGTCCGGACGGGGTCGCGGTCCTCGTGTCGTGAGCGCCGAGGGTGTCGGCGAGACGGTTCATCTTCTCGACCGTCGCGGCGTCGCCGCCGAGTTGCCGGGCGAGGAGGTGGGCGGCGTCATTTCCCGACGCCATGACGAGGCCCTGCATCAACTGCCGGTTCGTGTACTGACCGTTCTTGCCGATCCCGACCGCGCTGCCCTCCACCGCGGCGTCCTCGGCGGTGGCGGTCACGGTCTTGTCGAGATCCAGTTCGTCCAGCGCCACGAGCGCGAGCAGCATCTTGATGGTGCTGGCCGGGCGGTACCGGCCGTGCGGGTCCTTCGCCGCGAGCACGTCGCCGCTGTCGATGTCGGCCAGCACCCAGCCGGACGCCACGATGTCGGCGGGCAGCGCGGGGGCGCCGTCTGGGAGCGTCACCCCGCACTCGGCGAGTTTCGGCCCGCCCACCGGCTGGTCGGGCACGGACACGGCGGTCGGTGCCGGATCACCGGGCTGCGGCACCTCGGACAGGTCGATCGCGGGGGCCGGGGCCGACCGGTGCGGGCAGTCGTCGGTGTTCGGGGTGGTGAACGGCGGCGAGGTGGGGGAGGAGGGGACCGGGGGCGGGATCGCCCCGGCAGCGCTCACCGAGAGTCCGGCCAGCAGGGTTCCGGACACGACCGCGGTACACACTCGACGCCACATCATCGAAGAGGCAGCGTATGCGACGACCGGTCGACTTCCGAAAACGGACACGTGTCGACACGTTTTCGTGACGTCGTTGCGACCGTTCCGGAAGAGTGACGCCGGATCAGAGGAAACCCATGCCCCGAACGGCGTCGCGTTCGGATTCGAGTTCGGCCACCGACGCGTCGATCCGTTTCCGCGAGAAGTCGTCGATCTCCAGCCCCTCCACGACCTGCCAGGCCCCGTCGACCGATCGGACCGGGAACGAGCTGACCAGTCCCTCCGGCACCCCGTAGGCGCCGGTGGAGGGCAGCGCCACGGACGTCCAGTCGTCGTCCGGGGTGCCGAGCACCCAGTCGTGCACGTGGTCGATCGCGGCGTTGGCGGCGGAGGCCGCGGACGATGCGCCGCGGGCCTCGATGATCGCACTGCCCCGGTTCGCGACGGTGGGAATGAAGTCGCCGGTGAGCCATTCGCGGTCCGCGGCGAACTCGGCGCCGGACCGGTCCCCGACCCGCGCGTGGAAGATGTCGGGGTACTGGGTGCCGGAGTGGTTGCCCCAGATCGTGACGCGGCTGATGTCCTTCACCGCGGCGCCGGAATGCCGTGCGAGCTGGGCGATCGCGCGGTTGTGGTCGAGCCGGGTCAGCGCCGTGAACCGCTCCGCGGGTACGTCGGGGGCGTTGTTCGCGGCGACGAGCGCGTTGGTGTTGGCCGGGTTGCCCACGACCAGCACCCGGACACCTTCCGCGGCAAACTGATTGATCGCGCGACCCTGCACGGTGAAGATCTGCCCGTTCGCGGCCAGCAGGTCGCCGCGTTCCATCCCCTTGGATCGGGGACGTGATCCGATGAGCAGGGCCACGTCGGTGCCGTCGAAACCCCGCTTCGGGTCGTCGTGCACCTCGACGTCGCGAAGGAGAGGAAAGGCGCTGTCGTCGAGCTCCATCGCGGTGCCTTCGGCCGCGGACACGGCGGACGGAATTTCCAAGAGCCGCAGTCGAATCGGGGTGTCGGGGCCGAGCATCGCGCCCGCGGCGATCCGGAACAGCGCCGCGTAGCCGATACTTCCTGCCGCTCCGGTGACCGTGACCACTGCGGGAGTGGGCGACTGCGTCATGTGTGAACCTCGCTGTTCGTCGGGAGCATCCGTTCTCGACACTAGCGCGGGGATATCACCGGGGGACGGCTCGGACAGTGAGCTTGGACACGACGCAGGGCGCCCCCGGCCGAAGTGGCCGGGGGCGCCCTGGAACGTGCTCGGAAGACCGGGGGTCAGCGTGCGAAGAGCAGCGCGCGCTTGACTTCCTGGATCGCCTTCGTCACCTGGATGCCGCGGGGGCACGCGTCGGTGCAGTTGAACGTGGTCCGGCAACGCCAGACGCCGTCCTTGTCGTTGAGGATGTCGAGACGCTCCGACGCACCCTCGTCACGGCTGTCGAAGATGAAGCGGTGCGCGTTGACGATGGCGGCGGGACCGAAGTAGCTGCCGTCGCTCCAGTACACCGGGCACGACGTGGTGCAGCAGGCACACAGGATGCACTTGGTGGTGTCGTCGAAACGGGCCCGGTCGTGCTGCGACTGGATGCGCTCACGGGTGGGCTCGTTGCCGGAGGTGATGAGGAACGGCTTCACGGCGCGGAACGCGTCGAAGAACGGCTCCATGTCGACGACGAGGTCCTTCTCCACCGGCAGGCCCTTGATGGGCTCGACGGTGATCGTCACCGGCTTGCCGTCCTTGGGCAGCATGTCCTTCATGAGGAGCTTGCAGGCCAGACGGTTGACGCCGTTGATCCGCATCGCGTCCGAACCGCACACGCCGTGGGCGCAGCTGCGGCGGAACGTCAGCGTGCCGTCGAGGTAGCCCTTCACGTACAGGAGCAGGTTCAGCATGCGGTCCGTCGGCAGCGCCGGAACCTGGAAGCTGTCCCAGTGCTGACCCTCGCCGGACTCCGGGTTCATCCGCGCGATCTTGAGGGTGACCATGACGGCGCCCTCGGGAACGGGAGGGAGATCCGACTTGTTCTCGCTCTTGTCGACTGCAGGTGCGCTCATCAGTACTTACGCTCCATCGGCTCGTAACGGGTCTGGACTACCGGCTTGTAGTCGAGACGGATGTCGGAGAGCAGGCCGTCGCCCTCCTTGTATGCCATCGTGTGCTTCATGTACTCGGCGTCGTTGCGGTCCGGGAAGTCCTCGCGGGCGTGGCCGCCGCGCGATTCCTTGCGGTTCAGCGCGCCGACGACGGTGACCTCCGCCATTTCGAGGAGGAAGCCGAGCTCGACGGCCTCGAGCAGGTCGCTGTTGTAGCGCTTGCCCTTGTCCTGCACCGTGATGTGGTTGTAGCGCTCCTTCAGTGCACGCACGTCCTTGAGTGCCTGGGTGAGGCGCTCTTCCGTGCGGAACACCGAGGCGTTGTTGTCCATCGACTGCTGCAGCTCGGTGCGGATGTCCGCGACACGCTCGTGACCGTGGTCCGACAGGATGGTGGCCATCCACTCGTCGACCATCTTCTCGGGCGCCTCCGGCAGGGCGACGAACTCGCTGTTGTTGGCGTGCTCGGCGGCGGCGATGCCGGCGCGGCGTCCGAAGACGTTGATGTCGAGCAGCGAGTTGGTGCCGAGACGGTTCGCGCCGTGGACGGAGACGCAGGCGCACTCGCCGGCGGCGTACAGGCCCTGGACGATCTCGTCGTTGTTGCGGAGGACCTCACCGTTGATCCGGGTGGGGATGCCGCCCATGACGTAGTGGCAGGTGGGGTACACCGGCACGGGTTCCTTGACCGGATCCACACCGAGGTAGGTGCGGGAGAACTCCATGATGTCGGGGAGCTTCTCGTCGAGGACTTCCTCGGGGATGTGGGTCACGTCGATGTAGACGTAATCCTTGTTCGGTCCCGCGCCGCGTCCCTCGAGGACCTCGAGAACCATCGACCGCGCGACGATGTCACGGGGTGCGAGGTCCTTGATGGTGGGGGCGTAGCGCTCCATGAACCGCTCGCCATCGGCATTGCGGAGGATGCCGCCCTCACCGCGCACGGCCTCGGAGATGAGGATGCCGAGCCCGGCCAGGCCTGTCGGATGGAACTGGTGGAACTCCATGTCCTCCAGCGGGAGGCCCTTGCGGAAGATGATGCCCATGCCGTCACCGGTGAGGGTGTGCGCGTTGGACGTCGTCTTGTACATGCGTCCCGAGCCGCCGGTGGCGAACACGATGGACTTCGCGTGGAAGACGTGGATCTCGCCGGTGGCCAGCTCGTAGGCGATGACGCCGGTGGCGACCGGGCCGTTCTCCGTCTCGGTGATCGCGATGTCGAGGGCGTAGAACTCGTTGAAGAACTCGACGTCGTGCTTGACGCAGTTCTGGTAGAGCGTCTGCAGGATCATGTGACCGGTGCGGTCCGCGGCATAACATGCGCGGCGCACGGGGGCCTTGCCGTGATCGCGGGTGTGACCACCGAAACGACGCTGGTCGATCTTGCCCTCGGGCGTGCGGTTGAACGGCAGACCCATCTTCTCGAGGTCGAGCACCGCGTCGATGGCCTCCTTGGCCATGATCTCGACGGCGTCCTGGTCGGCGAGGTAGTCGCCGCCCTTGACCGTGTCGAAGGTGTGCCACTCCCAGTTGTCTTCCTCCACGTTCGCCAGCGCGGCGCACATGCCGCCCTGGGCCGCGCCGGTATGGCTGCGGGTGGGGTAGAGCTTGGTCAGTACGGCGGTGCGGGCGCGGGGACCGGCCTCGATCGCTGCGCGCATGCCGGCGCCGCCGGCACCGACGATGACCACGTCATAACGGTGTTCCTGCATGAAGTCTGTGCTCCCCTAGCTCGCCGAGATATTGGGGTCGAAGGTGAAGATGACGTACGTGCCGAGGCCCATGATCAGGATCATCGAGAGAACGAGGATCGTGGTCAGCCAGAAGCGCGTGGAGTCCTTGCGGGAGTAGTCCGCGATGACCGTGCGGAGTCCGTTTCCGCCGTGCAACTGGGCAAGCCACAGCATGGTGAGGTCCCAGAACTGCCAGAACGGGCTGGACCAACGGCCCGCGACGAACGCGAAGTTGATGCGGTGCACACCGTCGTCGAGCATCAGCATGATGAAGAGGTGGCCGAGCACGAGGAAGATCAGTGCGAGACCGGAGAACCGCATGAACAGCCAGGCGTACAGCTCGAAGTTGTTCTTCGAGGTCCGGCGCGGAGAGCGCGGGTTGTCCAGGCTGGCGGGACGGTCGTAGGTCTTGCCGAGACTCTTGGCTTCTGTCGTCATGTCAGTGCCCCGCAAACATGTTGTAGAAGATGCGGCCTGCGCCCGGGATCATCACCAGGAACCAGATCGCGAGGATTACCCAGAGCATCAGGCGCTGGTACTGCGGTCCCTTGGACCAGAAGTCCACCAGCATCACCCGGACACCGTTCAGTGCGTGGTACAGCACCGCGGCGACGAGAGCGAGCTCCATGAGCCCGACGATCGGGTTCTTGTAGGTCTCGATGACACTGTCGTACGTGTCGGGATTCACCCGCACGAGCGCGGTGTCCAGCACGTGCACGAATAGGAAGAAGAACGTCATTACGCCTGTGATCCGGTGCAAAACCCAGGACCACATTCCGGGGTCGCCCCGGTAAAGCGACCGTGTGCGCTCCTTGGCCGGAGCGGCTTCAGTCGTAGTACTCATCGAGTGCTGTGCCTCCAACGTCATTGGTGGACGTGTCGAGTCTGCGCAGCGTTGCGGACATACCACAACTGGGGACCCGACGTGATCCTGAACCGACTTCTCTGAACTCTAAACCCAACGGAAACGCGGGAACTAATTCGAGTCGGGGTTCGTACCGCCCCCGCAAATGAACTTAGGTTTGCCTCTCCAATACGGATCGGGCCGTCCCGAGCGATTCTCTGCATCCATTCAGCCCACGTGATTGGATGGGTAACCATGGTCGAGATCGATTGGAAACTGTTGCGCGCCAACGCGCATGAGGTGATGGAGAGGGCCTACGCGCCCTACTCCGGGTTCGCGGTGGGATCGGCGGCGCTGGTGGACGATGGACGAATCGTCGTCGGATGCAATGTGGAAAATGTCTCATACGGCCTGGGGCTCTGCGCCGAGTGCGTACTGGTCGGTAACTTGTTTGCGGGCGGCGGCGGGCGATTAATCGCCTTCACCTGCTGTGACGCGAGTGGCGACATACTCATGCCGTGCGGACGCTGCCGGCAGATTCTCTTCGAGCACGGCGGCCCCGGACTGCTCGTCGACCACCGGGCCGGCGTGCGCCCATTGGAACAGCTGCTGCCGGACGCTTTCGGTCCGGAGGAGAAGGGGAGAATCAGCCATGCATGACGCGTCGTCGATCATCGCCGCCAAACGCGACGGCCGAGAACTGTCCGGTGCAGAGATCGACTGGGTGGTGGAGGCATTCACCCGAGGTGTCGTGGCCGACGAACAGATGTCGGCCCTGGCGATGGCGATCTTCTTCCGCGGGATGACGCGCGAGGAGGTGAGTCGCTGGACCACGGCGATGATCTCGTCCGGTCACCGCCTCGACTTCACGCACCTCGGCCGCCCCACCGTGGACAAGCACTCGACGGGTGGTGTGGGCGACAAGATCACGCTCCCGCTCGCACCACTGGTCGCCGCGTGCGGCGCCGCGGTGCCGCAGCTGTCGGGGCGGGGGCTGGGCCACACCGGCGGAACCCTCGACAAGCTCGAGTCGATCCCGGGCTGGCGCGCCGACCTCGACACGTCGGAGATGGCCGAGATCCTGTCCGACCCCGAGGTCGGCGCCGTAGTGTGCGCGGCAAGCTCGGACCTGGCGCCGGCGGACCGGCGGTTGTACGCACTGCGGGACGTCACCGGGACGGTCGAGTCGATTCCCCTGATCGCCAGCTCGATCATGAGCAAGAAGATCGCCGAGGGCACCGGCGCGCTGGTCCTCGACGTGAAGGTCGGTTCGGGCGCGTTCATGAAGAAGCTCGACGACGCACGCGAGCTCGCCCAGACCATGGTCGACCTCGGGAACGACGCCGGGGTGCGGACGATGGCGTTGCTCACGGCGATGGAAGCACCACTCGGCCACACCGCGGGCAATGCGCTGGAGGTGCGGGAATCGCTGGAGGTGCTCGCCGGGGGCGGCCCGTCCGACGTCGTGGAACTGACTCTCGAGCTCGCCCGAGAAATGTTGAAGGCAGCCGGAATCGACGGCGTCGACCCGGCCGACAAGCTGCGGGACGGCTCCGCCATGGACCGCTGGCGGAGAATGATCGCCGCCCAGGGCGGCGACCCCTACGCCCCGCTGCCGACGGCCCGGCACACCGAGGTGCTGCTCTCCGAGTCCGACGGTGTGGTGTGCGGTCTCGACGCCATGGCAGTCGGGCTCGCCGCGTGGCGGCTCGGCGCGGGCCGCGCACGACAGGGCGAGCCGGTGCAGGCCGGGGCCGGCATCGAACTGCACGCGAAGCCGGGGGAGACGGTGTCGGTCGGCACCCCGCTCGTCACGCTGCACACCGACACGCCCGAACGGTTCGCCGCGGCGAAAGCCGCACTTTCCGAAGCCTGGACCGTCGTGGCCGACGCGCCGCCGGTGATCACACCGCTCGTCATCGAGCGAATAGAGGATCCCTCACGCTAACGTCGTCCCATGACCGCACTGGATCTGTCGGCCCTGCGCCGAGCGCCGAAGGTGTTGCTGCACGACCATCTCGACGGAGGTCTCCGGCCCGAGACGGTTCTCGAACTCGCCCGCGACTGCGGCTACGACGCGCTGCCCGCCGACACCGCGCCCGCGCTCGCGAAGTGGTTCCGGGAGGCCGCGGACAGCGGCTCCCTCGAGCGGTACCTCGAGACGTTCGCCCACACCGTCGCCGTCATGCAGACCCCCGTCGGGCTCGAACGCGTCGCCCGTGAATGCGCCGAGGACCTCGCCACCGACGGCGTGGTCTACGCCGAGGTCCGGTTCGCCCCGGAGCAGCACCTCGAAGAGGGGCTGACCCTCGACGAGGTGGTGGAACAGGTCCTGCTCGGATTCGAGGCGGGGGAGTCCGCCGCGGAGGTGCGCGGCCAGAACATCCGGATCGGCGTCCTGCTCACCGCGATGCGGCACGCGGCACGGTCCCGGGAGATCGCGGAACTGGCGATCCGGTTCCGGGACCGCGGCGTCGTCGGATTCGACATCGCAGGCGCCGAGGCCGGCAATCCGCCGAGCCGCCACCTCGACGCCTTCGAGTACATGCGGGGCAGCAATGCGCACTTCACCATTCACGCGGGTGAGGCGTTCGGTCTGCCGTCCATCCACGAGGCCATCGCGTTCTGCGGCACGGACCGCCTCGGCCACGGGGTCCGGATCACCGACGACATCACGATCGGCACCGACGGCGTCCCGGTGCTCGGCAAGCTCGCGAACTATGTGCGGGACAAGAGAATTCCCCTCGAACTGTGTCCCAGCTCCAACGTCCAGACCGGGGCCGTGGACGCGCTCGAGAACCATCCATTCGACCTGCTCGCCCGGCTGCGGTTCCGCGTCACGGTCAACACCGACAACCGGCTGATGAGCGACACCAGCATGAGTCAGGAGATGCTCCGCCTGGTCGAGACGTTCGGCTACGGCTGGACGGATCTCGAGCGCTACACCATCAACGCGATGAAGTCGGCGTTCATCCCGTTCGATCAGCGGCTGCAGCTGATCGACGAGGTGATCAAGCCGGGATTCGCCGTGCTGGTGGGCTGAGCGTCCCGCCGGCGGGCGCTCAGACCTTCCGCAGGCGGGCCTCGAACTCCCGCTCGAGCTTCCGCCACGCCTCGGCCTCCGCGTCGAAGGGCGCGCTCGGCGCCATCCGCGTCGGGTCCGGGTTGAGGACGAACGAGACGTACCAGCCCAGCGGGTCGGACGACACGAGCGCGGTTTCCACCGAATCGTCGTCGGCGAAATCGGCTGCATCGGTGAACAATTCGACCGCGAGGTCCAGCTGATCCGCGTCGACGGACTCCGGGCCCGCGGCCAGGTCGTCGGCGAGGCCGGGCAGGACGTACACGTTCTCGTCGGTGACCTTGACCTCGAGCGACCCGTCGACGGCCGCCACCTGGATCTCCTCGTACGTGCTGACCTGCGCGAGGGCGTGCTCGTGGTTGTCGGCGAGGTACCGGGCCAGTGCCCGCTCGGACGTGAATACGAAGATCGCCCCGTCACGCCCGAGGAAGATCGCGTCGTCGTCGAGGTAGCACCGGAGCGTGAAGTACGTCTCCCCGGACGTGATGATCTTGACGGGGTCGACACCCACCGCACCCCAGAACGAGTCGTCTTCCTCCTCGTCGTCTTCGGTGTTCAGGTCGAGTGCGACGAACTCCTCGTCTTCCTCGGCCTCCTCGGCGACGTCGTCCACGTCGACGGTGTTCTCGTCGGCGGCCACCAGTTCGGCCTCGGCCACGGCTACAGCCTCGGCGTCCACCTCGGGGGTGGCGACGATGTTGTCGACGGCGTCGAGGACGTCATCCCAGCCCTTCGCGATCGCAGTCCCGATCTGCGCCCACAGTTCCTCGCCCTCGCGTCCCTCGAACGCGCTGGCGCCTGCCGGGAGCGCACCGAGAATGGGATTCGCGCTGAAGAACTTGGTGACCGCGTCCAGTTCGCAGACCTCACCGATGTTGCGCACCATGTTGAGCGTGTCTTCGAGTTCGCTCACGACGGCGGCGTCGGGGTCGCTCGCCGCCAGTTCGGGGACACCGATCAGATCGAAGCAGAAGTTCTCGTCGGGCTCGAGTTCGGCGGCGGAGAGCCCGGACACCACGCCCCACGCGGGGTGCTCGACGAGGTCGTTGTCGGTATTGGTGCGGATGAAGGCGGCGAGTTCTGCCACTGATTCGAACCCGTAGAGGTCTTCCTCGTGACCAAGGAATGCTTCCCACTCGTCGTCGCCTTCACGCCACCGTGGTGCCCACAGTGTCACGAGGTCGCCGTCGGTGAGACCGAGTTCGATCGGGACGATGTCTCCAGCCATGGCGCGAAGCCTATCGACCCCGCGGCCAAAGTTATACCCGGGCTGTGTGCGGGCAGTTTCCGGAGCCGGTCGTCGCCCTGTCACACCCTCCCGAACCCGTCCTGCAGCGCCGTCATGACCCGGGTGCGCTGTTCGGTGGCGAGCCGGGCCGCCTCCTGGGTGGTGCTCGTGATCATCGCCGCGAGGGTGCGGGCATCGAGGCTCGAGATGGAGTCGTCCATCCACAGACCGGTCAACGTGCCGTTCCCGTCGACCTCGGCCGTCACCTGATCGGACTCGCTCGACGCCCGCGCCGTGATCGACTGCAGCCCGGCGAGGGCCTCCTCGAGTAGGTTCACCTGTTCGGTGGCCCGGCCGACGATCGCATCCAGCGTCCGCCCGACGAATGCGCGGCCGGCGCGGAGATGCTCGTCAGGCCCGACATCGGCGACGAACCCGAGGAACTCACGAACCCGGACGCCGCACGGCTGACCACGTCGGAGCCCGTGGGTGCGACGGGGGCCGCGGAGGCGGGCGCCGTGCTCGCCGCGGTCGTGCTCGCGGGTGCGGTGGCGGCGGGCGCGGACGGGATGTCTTCGGCCGGTGTGAGGGTGACCATCTTCCCGGTCTGCTCGGCGAGTTCGGCCGGCACCTTCGCGACGACCGCGGTGGCCCGGCCGAGGTGGTCGAGCGCCGCCGCGACGATCATCGCCTGACCGGGCGGGGTGACGAGGGCGGGTCCGGCCGCGACCGCGAGGGAGATGAACGACTGCAGGATCTCCTGCAACTGCAGCATTCCGGCCCGGACGATCTCGGAGGCCTCGGCGACGACGGCAGCCATGTCGTTGCCGCGATCGGAGACCGCGACCGTCGCCCGCTGCGCCTCCTCGGTCTTCACGATCGCACCGGTGCCGCCCTTGCCCTGCCAGTCGCCGTAGATCGCGCTGATGCCGGTGCGCCCGGTGTCGTGCACCGCGTCGATGGCGACCGAGGACGCGCGCAGGGCGTCGGCGGGTCCGCCTGCGGGAAGGACTCCGCTGCCGAACGCGCCGAGCAGATCGAGGATCGGGCGGGTGAGGAGGTCGATGGGGATCACGGTCAGGCCTCCAGCCCGACCGCGTCCGCGGCGAGCGCGGCCGTGGTGGCCGCCTCGGTGCCCTCGTACGCGGCGGCATTCGCGAGCGCGGTCGCGCTGATTCCGCCGAGCACGCCGGACAGCTTCTCGATGGAGGCCAGGTGCGCGGCGTGCGCTGTCGCGAAGGCGGCGACGAAATCGCCGCCGATCACCCCGAAGACCGGACCGAGCAGCAGCGGTCCCGCGGCGGCGGCCCCGAGACCCGCGGCCTGCATCTCCACGGACATGGTCGCGGCTATGGCCGCGAACTCGGCAATGCTCGCGGTATCCGCCCTCAAGTCGTTCATCGTCATCCCCCCAGTCGGATTTGATCCGTGAGTCTTTCGGCGCAAACCCGGTCCTTCGGGTCCGGGGTAGCCGATCTGAATTTGTCGGACCCTGGGGCTAGTGTCTTCGGTCATGGCGGGGAGGGTGGTGAAGCGGGCGTTCAAGTTTCG